>CAURWS010000059.1:0-11347 GCA_963528485.1 uncultured Pseudomonas sp.
CGTCAGCGGGAGGCGAATTCTACAGCGTTACAACCTGCTGTCAACCACCTTTTTCTCCGCTTTCGATCCGAGCATTTCGACCGAAGCACTTCCTCGCCATCCTTAACCTGCAACTCATTGAATTTCAAGGAGTTTTCGGTTCCAACTGCGCCGGAAGTGGGGCGAATTATAGAGAGATTCGGAGGGGCGTCAACCCCTATTTTCATTAAATTGTCACATCGGTCAGAAACAGCCCAAACAGCAAAAGGGGGCGAGCCTTGCGGCTCGCCCCCTATCATCCAGCGTTACAGGCTTGGGAAAGCTAACTGAGACGCCTCGTGGCTCGCGCGCTGAGTCCAGCGCTGGTTGATCGCCTTGCGACGGGTGTAGAAACGCACGCCATCAGGGCCATAGGCGTGCAGATCACCGAACAGCGAACGCTTCCAGCCACCGAAGCTGTGATACGCCACTGGCACTGGCAGCGGCACGTTGACGCCTACCATCCCCACTTCGATCTCGTCACAGAACAAACGCGCAGCCTCACCGTCACGGGTGAAGATGCAGGTGCCGTTGCCGTATTCGTGATCGTTAATCAGCTGCATGGCCTGCTCAAGGCTGTTGACGCGGACGATGCACAGCACCGGCCCGAAAATCTCTTCTTTATAGATACGCATTTCAGGAGTGACCTGGTCGAACAGGCAACCGCCCAGGAAGAAGCCATCTTCATGGCCCGAAACGGTCAGGCCGCGACCGTCCACCACCAGCTTCGCGCCAGACGCCACGCCGTCTTCTATGTAGCCGCTGACCTTGTCGCGATGCTGACCGGTCACCAGAGGCCCCATATCCAAGCCGCAAGCAGTGCCCGCGCCGATTTTCAGCGCCTTGATCTGCGGGACCAACTTGGCCACCAACGCATCGGCCACCTGATCGCCGACACAGACCGCCACCGAAATCGCCATGCAACGCTCGCCGCACGAACCGTAGGCAGCGCCCATGAGTGCGCTGACAGCGTTATCGAGGTCGGCATCTGGCATCAGCACCGCGTGGTTCTTCGCCCCGCCCAGCGCTTGAACGCGTTTGCCGCGAGCCGTCGCTTCTTTATAGATGTACTCGGCAATCGGGGTCGAACCCACGAAGCTCAGCGCCTTGACCTCCGGCGCCTCGATGAGCGCGTCGACCGCAGCCTTGTCGCCATGCACCACGTTGAGCACGCCTTTTGGCAAACCGGCTTCGTGCAGCAGTTGCGCGATCAGCAGGGTCGAGCTCGGATCACGCTCGGATGGTTTGAGGATGAAGCAGTTACCGCAGGCGATCGCCAACGGGTACATCCACAGCGGCACCATGGCCGGGAAATTGAACGGCGTGATACCCGCCACAACGCCCAGCGGCTGGAAGTCAGACCAGGCATCGATGTTCGGGCCGACGTTACGGCTGTACTCGCCCTTGAGGATTTCCGGCGCAGCGCTGGCGTACTCGACGTTCTCGATCCCGCGCTTCAGTTCACCGGCTGCGTCCTCCAGGGTCTTGCCGTGCTCTTCGCTGATCAGTTGAGCGATGCGTGCTTCGTTCTGCTCCAGCAGTTGCTTGAAGCGGAACATCACCTGCGCACGTTTCGCAGGTGGGGTGTTACGCCAGGCCGGGAAAGCGGCTTTGGCCGAATCGATGGCCTGCTGCACGGTTTCGCGGCTGGCCAACGGAACCTTGTGGATCGCCTGACCCGTGGAAGGGTTGAAGACGTCAGCCGTGCGGCCGTTGTCGTTGACCAGCTCGCCGTGGATCAGGTGTTGGATGGTGCTCATGGGTAACTCCGAAAAAAGGTGGTCCGCAGGCACAACCTCAGTTGCGCCTGTTGATAAAGAAGAGAGGGGTCAGTCGATCTGATTGAGCGCTTCGCCCACTGCGTCGAACATGCGGTCCAGGTCCTGCGGCTTGCTGTTGAAGGTTGGGCCGAACTGCAGGGTATCGCCGCCAAAGCGCACGTAGAACCCGGCTTTCCACAGTTTCATTGCGGCTTCGAACGGACGAACGATCGCGTCGCCGTCACGGGCGGCAATCTGGATGGCACCGGCCAGGCCGTAGTTGCGGATGTCGATGACGTTCTTGCTGCCTTTCAGGCCATGCAGCGAGTTCTCGAAGTGCGGCGCGGTCTCGGCCACTTGTTGCACCAGGTTTTCGCGCTTGAGGATATCCAGCGCTGCAAGGCCAGCCGCGCAGGCCACCGGGTGTGCCGAATAGGTGTAGCCGTGTGGGAATTCCACCGCGTATTCAGGCGTCGGCTGGTTCATGAACGTCTGATAGATCTCGCTGCTGGCAATGACCGCGCCCATCGGAATCGCGCCGTTGGTGACTTGCTTGGCGATGCACATCAGGTCCGGGGTCACGCCGAAGCTGTCTGCGCCGAACATCGAGCCGGTACGACCGAAGCCAGTGATCACTTCGTCGAAGATCAGCAGGATGTTGTGCTGATCGCAGATTTCACGCAGGCGCTTGAGGTAGCCCTGGGGTGGAACGATCACGCCTGCCGAGCCAGCCATTGGCTCGACGATGACTGCTGCGATGTTCGAAGCATCGTGCAGCTCGATCAGCTTAAGCATCTCATCGGCCAGCGCGATACCGCCCTGCTCCGGCATGCCACGAGAATAGGCGTTGCTGGCCAGCAGGGTATGAGGCAGGTGGTCGACGTCCATCAACTGGCCGAACATTTTACGGTTGCCGTTCACGCCGCCCAGGCTGGTGCCCGCGATGTTCACGCCGTGATAGCCACGGGCACGACCGATCATTTTGGTCTTGGTCGCCTGGCCTTTCAGGCGCCAGTAGGCACGCACCATTTTCACGGCGGTATCGGCGCACTCGGAGCCCGAGTCGGTGTAGAACACATGGTTCAGGCTGCCCGGCGTCAGCTCGGTGATCTTTTCGGCGAGCTGGAACGACAGCGGATGACCGAACTGAAACCCTGGCGAGTAATCCAGTGTGCCCAGTTGTTTGGAGACGGCTTCCTGAATTTCCTTGCGAGTATGGCCAGCGCCACAGGTCCACAAACCCGAAAGACCATCGTAGATCTTACGGCCCTTGTCGTCTGTCAGATAACTCCCCTCTGCCGCCACGATCAGTCGCGGGTCGCGCTGGAAATTGCGGTTCGCGGTGTAGGGCATCCAGTGAGCATCGAGCTTGAGCTGACTGGCCAGCGACATATCGGACAATTCGGGCATGTTCATTGGAATAACCTCACAAGGGTGTGGGTGGCCTGTCTTCATCCCCATGAAAGGAAGCAGGGCCGGTTGCAGCTAACTTGCCACGGGCATAAAGTCGCTAAAATCCTGCTTTTATGATCTTTACTTAGCGGACCACTAAACAATGAGCACACGCCGTTCCGACCCGTTGGCGCAAGTGAGCGACTTCGATATCCGTCTGTTGCGCATCTTTCGAAGCGTAGTCGAGTCAGGAGGGTTCTCGGCCGCAGAAAGCGCCCTGGGCATTGGCCGGTCGGCAATCAGCCAGCAGATGAGCGATCTGGAGCAACGCTTGGGATTGCGCCTGTGTCAGCGTGGCCGCGCGGGCTTTTCGCTGACAGAAGAAGGCCGCGAGGTGTATCAGTCATCGCTGCAACTGTTGAGTGCGCTGGAGAGTTTTCGTACAGAAGTGAACGGCCTTCACCGACACCTTCGTGGCGAGCTGAACATCGGCCTGACCGACAATTTGGTCACCCTGCCCCACATGCGTATCACCCACGCGCTTTCCCAGCTGAAAGAACGCGGGCCGGACGTGCATATCAACATTCGCATGATCGCGCCCAATGAAGTGGAGCAAGGCGTACTCGACGGCAGCCTGCATGTCGGCGTCGTGCCACAGGCCAACGCCTTGTCAGGCCTTGAATATCAACCGCTCTACAGTGAGCGCTCATTGCTGTATTGCGCAGTAGGTCACCCGCTCTTTTATGCCGACGATGCGCAACTGGGTGATGAGCGCCTGGCAGAGCAGGAGGCCATTGCCCCGACGTTCCGCTTGCCGGCAGACATTCAGGCGCACTATCAGGCGCTCAAATGCACGGCGAGCGCATCGGACCGCGAAGGCATGGCGTTCCTGATTCTGACCGGCCGCTACATCGGCTATCTGCCGGATCACTATGCGACGTTCTGGGTGCAGCAGGGTCGGCTGCGCGCACTGAAACCGCAGGCGCGGTTTTACGATCTGAGTCTGGTGACGGTGACCCGCAAAGGTCGTCGCCCTCATTTGGTGCTGGAGAGTTTTCTGGAAAGCCTGGCTGCCACACGATGAGGCCTGGGCCAATGAGCGAGCCCCTTACCCCCCCGCTCTCGGGAAATCTTTTAAATAAAATAAATCATTGTTTTAAATAGAAATTAACAAAATAACCAGAACACTACCTGATCGATTGGACAGGTTTTTGCAGTGCAGCCTAAAGACCGGTGAAACAGCGCTATCGTTCAAGTGCACACCGGCTTGGCCAAACACAAAAACCGAGAGTCCAGCATGCAGCCTGAAGCGCCAGACAATAACGACCTTATCTACGGCTTGAATGATCGCCCCAAACCTGCGCCTGCCATTCTGGCCGCGGTTCAGCATGTGCTCGCAGCGTTCGTGGGCATCATCACGCCGCCGCTGATCATTGGTTCGGCATTGGGGCTCGGCGCCTACCTGCCTTACCTGATCAGCATGGCGTTGATGGTTTCTGGTGTAGGCACTTTCATCCAGGCGCGTCGTCCGTTTGGTATCGGCGCCGGAATGATCTGCCTGCAAGGCACCAGCTTCGCCTTTCTGGGTGCCGTGCTGTCGGCGGGCTTCATGGTCAAGCAACGTGGCGGCAGCCCTGAAGACATCATGGCGATGGTGTTTGGCGTGTGTTTTTTCGGCGCTGTCGTGCAGATCGTGCTGAGCCGCTTCATTGGCCAACTGCGTCGCGTGATCACCCCGCTGGTCACTGGCATCGTCATCACGCTGATTGGCGTGAGCCTGATCAAGGTCGGCGTCACCGATCTGGGGGGCGGCTTCAACGCCCCTGATTTTGGCGAGCCCATCAACCTGATTCTCGGCGTGTTCGTGCTGCTGGTGATCATCCTGCTCAACCGTTCCAACACGCCCTGGCTGCTCCTGTCGGCAATCATCATTGGGCTGGCGGTGGGCAGCGTCGCGGCCTGGTTCAGCGGCAAGCTGATCCCGCATTCGATCAGCGATGTGGCGCTGATCAGCGTTCCTACGCCTTTCCGGTTCGGTTTCAACTTCGATTGGGCAGCTTTCCTACCCGTGGCGCTGATTTATCTGATCAGCAGCATCGAGACCGTGGGCGATCTGACTGCCAACTGCATGCTGTCCCGCGAGCCGATCAAAGGCCCGAGCTACATCGCTCGCCTCAAGGGAGGCGTGCTGGGTGATGGCGTGAGCTGCATGATCGCCGCCACCTTCAGCGCATTTCCCAACACCACGTTCGCCCAGAACAACGGCGTGATCCAGCTCACCGGCGTGGCCAGCCGCTACGTCGGCCTCTATATCGGAGCGATCCTGTTTTTGCTCGGACTTTTCCCAATCATCGGTGCGATTCTTCAGCAGATTCCTAAACCGGTCCTGGGTGGCGCGACGCTGGTGATGTTTGGCAGCGTGGCGGCGGCAGGGGTTCGCATCCTTGCGCAGTCGTCCCTGGACCGACGCAGCATGTTGATCATCGCCACCTCGTTCGGCGTAGGCCTGGGGATCGCGGCGCAACCGACGTTGCTGCATCATTTGCCGCAACTGGTGCAGAACCTGTTCGATTCGGCGATTACCAGCGGCGGCCTCACGGCGATCGCGATGTCCCTGCTTTTGCCGGAAGCCAAGGAGGCTCTATCCGAAAAAAAGCAGGAAATAGAGGCCCTTGAGCATTAATTTCCATTGCCAACGCTTGTCGGATCGTCACGGGTGCGTTATCTGTTCACCCGTCGCACCCAATGATCCGTCTGGAACCGCACATGACCCTCGAAGTCCCTGCTCACAGCGTCAGCGCCACCAAACCGGCGAGCCGAATTCGTCAAAAGAATGAAGAAGCGATCATGAAGGCTGCCGAGGACGAGTTCGCCCGTCACGGGTTCAAAGGCACCAGCATGAACACCATCGCGCAGAATGCCGGGCTGCCCAAGGCCAACCTGCACTACTACTTCACCAACAAGTTGGGGCTGTACATCGCGGTGCTGAGCAACATCATTCAGCTGTGGGACAGCACCTTCAACAATCTGAAGGTCGAGGACGATCCAGCCCAGGCGCTGACTCACTACATTCGCGCGAAGATGGAGTTCTCTCGCCGCCACCCGCAGGCCTCGCGCATATTCGCGATGGAGATCATCAGCGGCGGCGAATGTTTGAACGAATATTTCAGCCAGGATTACCGGGCGTGGTTCCAAGGGCGCGCTTCGGTATTTCAGGCTTGGATCGACGCCGGCAAGATGGACCCCGTCGACCCCGTGCACCTGATCTTTCTGCTCTGGGGCAGCACCCAGCATTACGCCGACTTCGCCACCCAGATTTGCCAGGTCACCGGCCGCTCGCGCCTGACCAAGCAGGACATGGAAGAAGCCGGCAATAATCTGATTCGCATCATTCTCAAGGGTTGCGGCCTCGTGCCCGCGATCTGAATGTACGACTCTTCCTGATTTTCGGCTGGAAACGTCATGCCCTCTACCCTCGTCGGCCCTTGCGAATTTCGCGAAGAGATTCGCAAGAGCCGCTTCATCACCCTCGCCGCCCCCATCAGCAGCCCCGCAGAAGCTCAGGCGTTCATCGAGCAGAACAGCGACCTCAACGCCACGCACAACTGCTGGGCCTGGAAGCTCGGCGCGCAATCCGCAGCACCGACGACGGCGAGCCCGGTGGCACGGCGGGCCGGCCGATTCTCGCGGCTATCGAAGCGCAGGATTTTGATCAAGTCGTTGTGTTGGTCATTCGCTGGTACGGCGGCATTCAATTGGGGACCGGTGGACTGGCAAGGGCCTATGGCGGCGGCGCGAACAAATGCCTGCAACAGGCAGAGCGTCGAGCACTGATCAATCGCGTTTCCCTGAATTTTGACTGCAGCTTCAGCGAACTGGCGCTGGTCAAGTTGCGCCTGGCCGAACTCAACGGTCTGGTTCAGGAAGAAACCTTCACGGCCGTTGGCGTGGACCTGTCGATTGCCCTGGGCCCGGAGCAGATCGAGACGTTTCAGCGCCAACTCTCGGACATCAGCCGCGGGCGTATCGTGCTCAAGCGCGAAGACGCCGTCTGAGCGCCTCATTCTGGCTCCTCCTGTGCGATGCAGGTTTCCCACATCTACTGTGCACCTGCCTGTGGACAACCTGAGCACATTCCCTCGCAAGCCTTGAAACACACGGGTTTCAGCCGAATGATCAGTTTTTGATCAAAACATTTATCCACCGCATAAACCGACCGAAAAACAGGATGTTAGAGTGCCTTATCTCTCTTCGGACCTACCCACTGTGGGCTTAGATCGCACATCTGCGCTTGCGCACATAAACTGTGGAGCAACCTGTGGATAACGCGTGTAAGGCTGTCCACAGGGCCGGGGATATCTCACCTGCCGTCAATTGGTCATTTTTCGTACAAAAAAATTGAACCAAATTGAATCGCCCGTAAAAGATCCCGCCCCGATGTAGTGCCGGAAATACCAGCTCGCAAGCCTCTGGAAGCGGATGAGCATGGGATTGCCAGGAACAGAAAGGAAGTAATCGCGGGCAAGCGCGCTCCTACCCAATGGCAAAATCCTAAAACCTGACCAGCTGGCCAAGAAATTGCTATGTGCAGGGGCGATCCATTTTTCCCGAGCCCGTCATGCCTCATTCAGCGAATCCTGCGCGCTTGCAGCTGCGCCACATCACCAAGCGATACCCCGGTTGTCTTGCCAACGATGCGATCGACCTGAGCATCGAGCCGGGTGAAATCCACGCGCTGCTCGGCGAGAACGGCGCGGGCAAAAGCACCTTGATGAAGATCATCTATGGCGTGGTTCAGCCGGATGCCGGGCAGATCGTCTGGCACGGCAAGCCGCTGACCATGCGTAATCCTGCTCAGGCCCGCGAGCTGGGCATTGGCATGGTGTTTCAGCATTTTTCCTTGTTCGAAACCCTGACCGTGGCGCAGAACATCGCGTTGGCGATGGGCGCTGCGGCGGGTACGCCCAAGCAGCTGGAACCCAGAATTCGCGAGGTCTCGCAACGTTATGGTATGGCGCTGGAGCCGCAAAGGCTGGTGCACAGCCTCTCAATTGGCGAGCGCCAGAAAGTCGAGATCATTCGCTGCCTGATGCAGGACATCCGCCTGCTGATTCTCGACGAACCCACCTCAGTGCTGACCCCGCAGGAAGCCGACGACCTGTTCGTCACCCTGCGCCGCCTGGCCAGCGAGGGCTGCAGCATTCTGTTCATCAGCCACAAGCTGGGCGAAGTTCGCGCGCTGTGCCACAGCGCTACCGTGCTACGCGGCGGCAGGGTGTCCGGGCATTGCGTGCCTGCCGAGTGCAGCGATCTGCAACTGGCGCAGTTGATGGTCGGCGACGCCGAGGGACTGGTGGCGCAGTATCCGAAAGCCTCCGGCGCTACCCCTTTTCTGCGAGTGGACACGCTGTCCTGGCACAACCCTGACCCCTTTGGTTGCTCACTGAAAGAGGTCGATCTTGAGGTGCGCAGCGGCGAGATCGTCGGCATCGCAGGCGTTGCCGGCAACGGTCAGGACGAACTGTTGGCCCTGCTCAGCGGTGAACAGACGCTGAGCAAAGCCGACGCGCAACATATCCGTTTTGCCAATCAGGTGGTCGGTCATCTGCGCCCGGATGCACGTCGCAAGCTAGGTTTGGCGTTCGTCCCTGCCGAACGGCTGGGACATGGCGCAGTGCCGGAAATGAGCTTGACCGACAACGCGCTGCTCACCGCTTTTCAGCAAGGGCTGGTCAGCAAGGGGCTGATTCAGCGCGGCAAGGTCCAGGCGCTGGCAGAAACCATCATCCAGCGTTTCGCCGTGAAAACGCCCGACGCGCAAACCCGCGCTCGCAGCCTCTCCGGCGGCAATTTGCAGAAATTCATTCTGGGTCGGGAAATCCTGCAGAACCCGAGGTTGCTGGTCGCTGCCCACCCAACCTGGGGCGTCGACGTAGGCGCTGCAGCAGCGATTCACCGCGCGTTGATTGTCCTGCGTGACGCGGGCGCAGCGATCCTGGTGATTTCCGAAGACCTCGACGAACTGTTTCAGATCAGCGATCGCGTGGCTGCGTTGTCAGCCGGTCGCCTTTCAAGCCTCGCGCCCACCGCCCAGACCAGCCAGGTGCAGGTCGGCGGCTGGATGGCGGGTCAATTCGACGCCGCCCCAATCATCTGACGGAGACGCCCATGTTGCTTTCACTGGAACCCCGCGGCCAGGAATCCCGCGCGATGTTGTGGTTTTCCCCGCTGTTGGCCGCTGTGCTGACGCTGGTGTCGGGATCGTTGCTATTTGTTGCCTTGGGCCTCGACCCGCTGCTGACCTTGCACACCCTGCTGATCGCACCGGTCAGCGACCTGTATGGCGTGTCCGAATTGATGGTCAAGACTCTGCCTATTCTGCTCTGCGCATTGGGTCTGGCCGTGGCCTATCAGGCGCGCATCTGGAACATCGGCGCCGAAGGGCAGTTGCTGATGGGCGCACTGGGCGGCAGTGCTGTCGCCGTGAACGTCATCGATGTCGACAGCCGCTGGATGCTGGTTTTGATCCTGTTGGTCGGCGTTGCTGCTGGGGCAGCCTGGGCAGGATTAACGGCCTGGCTGCGAACACATTTCAACGCCAATGAAATCCTCACCAGCATCATGCTGAATTACATCGCCCTCAACCTGCTGCTGTATTTCGTACACGGCCCGCTGAAGGACCCTGCCGGCATGAACTTCCCGGAGTCCGCCATGTTCGGCGACGCGAGCCGCTTGCCGCTGCTCACCGACGACGGTCGCGTGCACGCCGGGGTGTATTTCGCGCTGCTGGCTCTGGTGGCGGTGTGGGTGTTGTTGCAGCGCAGTTTCGTCGGTTTTCAGATCAAGGTGCTGGGTCTGGACAAGCGTGCCGCCGGATTCGTCGGCTTTCGTGAAAAAGGGCTGATCTGGCTGGCGCTTTTGATCAGCGGCGGCCTCGCTGGCTTGGCAGGCGTGTGTGAAGTGACCGGCCCTATCGGCCAACTGGTGCCGCAGGTTTCACCGGGTTACGGCTACGCGGCCATTACCGTCGCGTTTCTCGGGCGCCTGAATCCGCTGGGGATTCTGTTTTCCAGCCTGCTCATGGCGCTGCTGTATCTGGGTGGCGAGAGCGCGCAGATGACCCTGAATTTGCCACAAGCCATTACGCAATTGTTTCAGGGGATGATGCTGTTCTTCCTGCTCGCCTGCGATGTGCTGATTCTCTACCGCCCGCGCCTCAAGCTGCGCTGGGCCCGCCGCCAGATGGCCGCTGTGCCGGGAGCCGTGTGATGGATATCGACCTGTTGAGTAACATCTTTTTTGCCACCGTTCGTTGCGGCACCCCGCTGCTGCTGGTGGCCTTGGGTGAACTGGTCTGCGAGAAGACCGGCGTGCTGAATCTGGGTCAGGAAGGCATGATGCTGTTTGGCGCGGTGATCGGTTTCATCGTGGCCTTGAGCACCGGCAGCCTGTGGCTCGGCGTGCTGCTGGCGATTCTCGCGGGCATGTTGCTGTCGTCGCTGTTCGCCCTGGTGGCGCTGGTGTTCAACGCCAATCAGGTGGCGACCGGCCTGGCGCTGACGATCTTCGGCGTGGGTCTTTCCAGTTTTGTCGGCGCCGCCTGGGTCGGCAAGCCGCTGATCGGTTTCGAGCCGATCGTGATCCCGGGTTTGAGCGACATCCCGCTGATCGGCCGGATGCTCTTCGCGCAGGACATTCTGGTGTACCTCTCCTTCGCGCTATTCGCCGTGGTGGCGTGGACGCTTCTGAAAAGTCGTGTGGGTTTGGTCATTCAAGCTGTAGGCGAAAACCCCAACGCCGCCAGTGCGATGGGGCTGCCCGTGTTGCTCGTGCGCACGCTGGCAGTGTTGTTCGGCGGTGCCATGGCCGGGCTGGCCGGGGCGTATCTGTCGCTGGCGTACACGCCGATGTGGGCGGAAAACATGAGCGCCGGCCGAGGCTGGATCGCCCTGGCGCTGGTGGAGTTCGCCAGCTGGCGGGTGTGGCGTTTGCTGCTGGGCGCGTACCTTTTTGGCTTCGCCAGCATCTTGTATCTGGTGGCGCAGGGGATTGGCCTGGCGATCCCGTCCAACCTGTTGGCGATGCTGCCGTATGTCGCAACCATCGTGGTGCTGGTGTTACTGTCGCGCAACGCTTTGCGCACCCGACTATACGCACCGGTGTCCCTCGGACAACCC
>CAURWS010000060.1:0-11216 GCA_963528485.1 uncultured Pseudomonas sp.
GAGTTGATCCAGCGATTAGGCTTGTTGAAGCGGTAGTACTGCGCCGCGAACATCTGGTGCTGGCCCACGTCGGAGGACACGTAAGCATCCCCTTTGGTGACTTCGCACAGGGTTTCGATCACGGTCTGCGGCTTGATCAGACTGCCATCACCACGGTTGTACGGGAACAGGTCGCCGCCGGCACGCCACTCGTCGATCTGCTTCCACCAGGTTGCAACGGACTCCTTGCTCGGGGTCTCGCCGATTTCCTTGAGGGTCGCCACCATTTCGGTCAGCACGCTCTCCACGGGACCGACGATAGGCACGTCTGCCTTGATGGTCTTGGAGATCGAAGCCGGGTCGATGTCGATGTGAATGATCTTGGCGCCGGGGCAGAAACGCGAAGCACCGTTGATGACGCGGTCGTCAAAACGCGCGCCAACAGCCAGGATCACGTCGGAGTGGTGCATCGCCAGGTTGGCGGTGTAGCTGCCGTGCATGCCGAGCATGCCGACGAACTGACGGTCAGTACCCGGATACGAGCCAAGGCCCATCAGTGTGTTGGTCACTGGCGCATTCAGCAGTTGCGCCAGTTCGGTCAGCGGCGCGGAGCCGTTGCCCATGACCACGCCGCCACCGGCGTAGATGATCGGACGCTTGGCGGCCACGAGCATTTCCACAGCCTTGCGGATCTGCCCCGAATGCCCGCGAACGGCCGGGCTGTAGGAACGCAGCTTGGCTTTTTTCGGGAAAACGTATTCGAACTTCTCGGCCGGGTTGGTCATGTCTTTCGGGATGTCGACAACGACAGGACCAGGACGACCGGACTGCGCCAGGTAGAAGGCCTTTTTCAGGACTTCCGGAATTTCCGACGGGTGCTTGATCATGAAGCTGTGCTTCACGATCGGGCGGGAGATACCGATCATGTCGGTCTCCTGGAACGCGTCGGTACCGACCATGGTGCTTGGAACCTGACCCGACAGGACAACCATCGGGATGGAGTCCATGTACGCAGTCGCGATACCGGTGATGGCGTTGGTGGCGCCGGGACCTGACGTCACCAGAACCACGCCAGCCTTGCCGGTGGCGCGCGCATAGCCGTCGGCCATGTGAGTGGCAGCCTGTTCGTGACGAACGAGGATGTGGCTCACGGCCGGTTCTTTGAACAGCGCGTCGTAAATATGCAGGAGGGCACCGCCGGGGTACCCATAGATATGCTCAACGCCTTCGTCACGCAAAAAGCGGACGACCATTTCAGCGCCAGATAAAAGCTCCACGTTGTTCACCTCTAAAACGCCAGAATACCGTCCACAAAAGAGGAGACGGGTCTTAATAGGTTTACTGCCAGCAGAGCATGAGCGACGGTGGTCGCCGACTACGTCAGCACTGACTGAGCAAGTATTGGGATCGCCCCTTAAGTGTTTCGGGGTCTTCCCACCCAGCGCGAGGTAACGCGTTGCGGGTGTAACAGGTCGACGCGGGTGTGCGCCTCATGATCTGCCGAGACGGTCTGCTTCTGGCAGTCCCTCTACAGCGGACTTTGGATTGTTCTGATTCGCCCCTCTCAAGTCAAGTCATCGATGCGCTTTCTTCACTCACGCGCCACGAAAAAGCACCGAATGAGGTCGTCGCCGCGTCCTTGTGGTAGGTTTCCACCGCACAGCAAACGAAGTTAAGGAAGCCGTATGCGCTGGACGATGCTCGCCGCCACGCTGACATTGGCAGTCATTTGTGCCACCGGTCAGGCGGCGCAGATTTATAAATGGGTGGATGCTCAGGGGGTCACGCATTTCGACGCCCAGCCGCCTGCCGGACAACCGGCTCAGGAAATCGAATCGCCAAAGCCGGTCCCCCCTCCTCCCGCCGCGCCTGTGCAGCCCGAGGCCAATCAGGAGCAACAGGCGGTCGATGCGAAGGTAAAGAAGCAGGTGGCCGCTCAGGAGGCCAAGCGTAAGGAGTACTGCGAGCGCCAGCGCACCAATCTCGCTCAGTTGCAGAACAACCCGCGAGTGCGTGAAGAGGTGAACGGGGAGTTTCGGCGGTTTACCGAAGAAGAGCGTCAGGCGCGTATCGCCGAGGTCAAGAAGTCCATCGACGACACGTGCAACTGAGGATCACACGGACTCGGTAATCAAGCGGTCGAACTGCGCCAGCAGGTCCTGCAACGCGCGAGTTTCCTGCGCACGACTGGCGTAGACCATTTGCGCCATTTCCAGAATGCCCGACGCATTGGGCAGCGCCAGATCCTGCTCCAGGATGACTTTCATCCGGGGCAGGAAAATCCATTGCAGCCACTGATCGAAATCCAGCGTGTCGACGCAGAACGGCTCGCGACTCGACAGCGCCTCGACGCTGGGCGGTACATCTTTCCACCAGCCAAGCACACGCAGTTCACGCTCGATCAGCAGCAGTTGATCGGCGATCTTGGGAAAGCGTTTATCCATTGGCCTTCTGCCGCGCCAGCGCCGCGCCCGCTGCATCGCCTTGCTTCTCGCGAGCCTGGGCGATCAAACCCCACAGGCTGGCTTGCAGGCTGGCACGACCATTGGCGTAGGTCAGACCACGACGGGCCAGTTGCTCGGCCTGAGGAGCGTCGCCCTGGGCCAGACGCACTTGCGCCAGGCGATACAGCACCTGAGGCTCACGTGGAGCGACACGCTGTGCACGCTCAAGGCTTGACGACGCGCCATTAAGGTCGCCACTGCCCTGTTGTTGCTGGGCAGTGGTCAGCAGCGCGAGTACCGGGCCATCCAGTTGTTCATCAGCCGACAAACCGCCGCTTGAGGCCGAAGGGATGCCCGTCGGCGCCGACGACGAAGGCATGTTGTAGGTGTTGCTGGTCGCGGCAGGCGGCGTGTAGGTGTTGTTCGCCGGTGCCTGATAAACCGGGGACGTGGTGATCGGCGCACTGCTGATCGGCGCCGAACTGGGTGGCACGAAGGTCGAAATCGGCGCTGCGCTGGCGTTGGCGCCACCAGGCACCATGACCGTTACGCCGGAGTCTTCTTGAATCGATTGCGCTTGTGCCGGGCTCTGCACCGGGGCGCGATACGTGTTGTTACGGTTCGCCGAGACCCGCTCGCTGTTGGACACACGAGAGCCGGAGTCGACCACCGGAATATTGCTGCGCGTCTGACTGGCGCAACCGTTGAGCAAAGCCAGAGCTGTTAAAGCCGGAATCCACCACTTGTTCACTTCACACCCTCTTCGCTTAGTTCAACCAGCCTTTGACCCAGTCCATCACCGATTCGGCAGGCGCCGACGGGCCGCCACAGGTCGGGCCGGGTTGCGGCTCACTGCCGCGAATATACGGCATCTGCACGGCGCCCGGGCAGCTTGCATCGGTGCCTTGGCCGGTGGATGCATTGACCCACGCCTGAACGACGTTGTCAGGCATGGCCATGTCCAGCGGCAACGGATCCGCCTTCTTCATGAAACTGGTCCAGATCTGCAAGGCACCGGTGGCGCCGGTAAACGGCGTCTTGCCGTTGTCGTCGCGGCCCATCCACACGATCGCCAGCAAGTCCTGGCTGAAACCTGCGAACCAGCTGTCGCGCGAATCGTTGGTCGTGCCGGATTTGCCCGCCAGATTCAGCGTGCTTGGCAATACGTTGTACACCGACTTGCCCGTACCTTCGCGCATCACGCGCTGCATGGCGTTCTGCAGCAGATAGATGGAGCCCGGATCGAAGCGCTGCTGGATCTGGAACGGATACCGCTTGAGCGGCTCACCCTCGGCGGTGAGTACGCTGCGAATGCCGCGCAGTGGCGTATTGAAGCCACCGCTGGCGATGGTCTGGTACATGGTCGCCACTTCGATCGGGCTCAGGGCGCCCGCCCCCAGCAACATCGAAGGGAACGTCGGCCAGTCGCGAGTCACGCCCAGCTTGGTCAGGGTCTTGAAGACGTTCGGCACGCCCAGATCCAGACCCAGCTTGGCGCTGGACAGGTTGTAGGAATGCGCCAGCCCCTGGTACAGGAAAATGTTGCCGTGGGCCTTGTGATCGAAATTCTGCGGCTTCCAGATCTGGCCGTCAGCGCCTTTGACCTGGAACGGCTCATCCGGCACCCAACTGGTCAGGGTGTACTGCTGCGGACGCTCGAGCGCGGTGAGGTAGATCGCCGGTTTGACCAGCGAGCCGATTGGACGCACCGCATCCAGTGCGCGGTTGAAGCCCGCGAACCCGGCCTGACGGCTGCCGATCAGCGCTTGCACTTCACCGGTTTCCGGATTGGTCACGACCATGGCCGTTTCCATATCTTCCGAGCCCTTGCGCCCAGCCATCTTGGCGAAACTCTCACGCACGGCCGCTTCGGACTTCATCTGCAGGATCGGGTCGAAACTGGTGAAGATGCGTAGGCCTTCTTCGGTCAAGTCTTCGTCGCGGTAGTCCTGACGCAGCTGGCGTTTGACCAGATCGAGGAAATCAGGGAACGAGCTGTCCGCCAGCGAGCCCATCTTCGTCACACCCAGTGGCATTTTTTTCGCGGCGGCGACCGCCTCGGCCGAAGCGACACCCTGCTGCTCCAGCAAGTCGAGCACCAGATTGCGACGCTCAAGGGCGCGATCCGGATTGCGACGGGGGTTGTAATAGGAAGGCCCTTTGACCAGACCCACCAGCAACGCCACCTGATGCAGCTTGAGCTCCGACAGCGGCTGACTGAAGAAATACTGGCTGGCCAGCCCGAAGCCGTGGACTGCACGCTGGCCGTCCTGACCGACGAACACTTCGTTGAGGTAGGCTTCAAGGATTTCCTGCTTGCTGTAGTGCATTTCCAGCAGCACAGCCATCATGATTTCGGTCAACTTACGCGTGATGCTGCGCTCATTGGTCAGGTAGAAGTTTTTGACCAACTGCTGCGTCAGTGTCGAACCACCCTGACGCAACTGACCCGCCGAGGCGTTGACCCAGAAGGCCCGCACAATGGATTTCGGCGACACACCCAGGTGGTGATAGAAATCACGGTCCTCAACGGTCACCAGGGTGTCGAGCAAATAAGGCGGCGCCTGATCGAGCTTGATCAGGATGCGGTCTTCGAGGTTTTTCGGGTAAAGACCGCCAATCAGCAGCGGCTCAAGCCGCGCCACGGCCAGTTTGGAGCCGTTGGCAGCGGTCAGGTCGGCGACGTAATCGCCGGAAAAGCGCACGTGAATCTGCTGGGCAGGGTCTGCGCCTTCATAAAACTGGAAGCCGCGGGTATTCAGATCGACGTTGTTGCCGTTGACCGACGCAGCGCCTGGCCCGGTGGCGACGCTTTCGCGGCGATAACCCAGGGCGTCGAGCTCGAGCAGGAAGTCGTCACGCGACAGCTTCTGGCCGACGAACAGCTCGAGCGGGCGGGCGTAAACCTTGGCCGGAATCGTCCAGCGCTTGCCGGAGAATTTTTCCTGGACGATGGAATCCAGGTAAACAGCAAAGCAGGCCAGTATCACCAGTCCGACAAGACTGAGTTTCAGGGCCCAGCCCAACAGGCTGCGCAGGCGGCTGTTGGTGGGTTTGGGGGATTTTTTTGCAGTGCGGGATCGAGTCATGGCGGCGGATTATACGCACTTTCAAAGTCATCGGCAGACCACCTCACAGCGGTTTGCAGCGATACGCCGAGCGGCCATAATGGCCACCTTTAGTCATTTCACTATCGACTTAACATCTTTCAAGGATCGTCCGTGAGCCAGACACTGATAGCAGCGCTTCAAAATCCTGCCCTGTTTCCCCATCCGGTGGAGCAATTTCAGGTCATCGAAACGCATATTTCATGGGTGCTGCTCACTGGCCCCTACGTTTACAAGATCAAGAAACCGATGAACTTCGGCTTCCTCGATTTCACCAGCCTGTCGGCTCGCGAACACTTCTGTCATGAGGAGCTCAAGCTCAACGGTCGCCTGACTGAAGATTTGTATCTGGAAGTTTTGCCGATCACTGGGACCACTGAAGCGCCTCAGTTGGGTGGCGCAGGCGAAGCCATCGAATTCGCTCTGAAAATCCGCCAGTTCCCGCAAGACGGCCTGCTCAGCACCTTGCAGGCAAAAGGCGAACTGACCACCGCTCACATCGACGAAATGGCCCGCCAGATCGCCGATTTCCACATGAGCACGCCACGGGTGCTGTCGGAAAACCCGTTGGGCTCGCCTGAGTACGCGATGGCACCTGTCACGCAGAACTTCGAACAGATCCTGCCATTTCTGAGCGAGAAGGCCGACCTCGTTCAGCTCAATGCTTTGGAAGCCTGGGCCAACGCCAGCTATGCACGCCTTGAACCGCTGATGGCCCGTCGCAAGGCCGAAGGCTTCATCCGCGAGTGCCATGGTGACATCCATCTGGGCAACATGACGCTGATCGACGGCAAGGTGGTGATTTTCGACTGCATCGAGTTCAACGAGCCGTTCCGCATGACCGACGTCTATGCCGACATCGGTTTCCTGGCCATGGACCTAGAAGACCGCGGGCTGAAAAGCCTGTCCCGTCGCCTGATCAGCCAGTATCTGGAGCACACCGGCGATTACGAAGGTCTGGAACTGCTGAACTTCTATAAAGCCTACCGCGCGCTGGTTCGCGCCAAGGTGGCCCTGTTCAGCCTGTCCGCCGATGCCGATCATGTGCAGCGCGCCACTACCCTGCGCCAGTACCGCAACTACGCCAACCTGGCGGAAAGCTACAGCGCCATTCCGTCGAACTTTTTGGCAATCACCCACGGCGTCTCGGCTGTCGGTAAAAGCCACGTGGCCATGCGTCTAGTGGAAGCGCTGGGCGCCGTGCGTCTGCGCTCGGATGTCGAACGCAAGCGCCTGTTCGGCGACAGCCAAGACCTGTATTCGGCAGATATCAGCAGCAAGACCTATCAACGCCTGAACGAACTGGCAGCGGTTGTCCTGCACGCCGGGTTCCCGGTGGTGATCGACGCCACCTATCTGAAGCACGAACAGCGCCTGACCACTGCCAATGTCGCCGAGGCGACCGGAGCGCCGTTCCTGATCCTCGATTGCGCCGCGCCAAAGGCCGTCATCCGGGGCTGGCTGGCGCAACGTCAGGCACAGAACAGCGACCCTTCCGACGCCACGATGGAAGTCATCGAAGCGCAGCTGGCCAGTCGCGAGCCTTTGACTGCCGACGAAACACTGCGCACCCGCCACGTCGAGACCAACCTCAGCGGCGATCTGGACAAGCTGGTGACGGACATCCGTCAATGCCTGCCGGGCCTGTAAAACCGGCCTTCAAGCAGGGACTGCACCCATCATCGAATCGTGAAGAACATCACTTCACGACTCGATGATGGTGGCATTATAATGGCGCCAGAATTCCAATAAGGTGACGCCAGGATGAACCAGCCCAAACAGCTCGACTCGCCGCTTTTCGCCCTGCTGCGAAAAGATGACGTGAACGCCTTCAATCTCCAACGTCCCAAAACCGGCCCTATCGATCTTGCTGGCGGCGATTTTCGCGGCTTGGATCTGCGCGAGCTCAATGCTGACGACATCGACTTCTCGGACGCCTACTTTCGCTCAGCCGACCTGCGAGGCGTGGATTTCCGCACAGCGTCGCTGGAAGGCGCCAGCATCGCCCACGCGCAAATCTCCGGCGCCTATTTTCCGCCTGAATTGAGCGCCGACGAGATCCTCATGTCCGTCAATTTCGGCACCCGCCTGCGTTACCGCACCCGCTGAGTCATACCGACGCTCGCGCTCGCGAGACGCCTGCTTCCTGCCCTGCATGCACAGACATGCCGGGCCTGCGCCAATTGAATGACCTCATTTGATGCTACCGTCCGGCGGCTGGCCCGGAATTTGCGCATCAATCCAGTCGAGTGCGAAATAACCTGCAACTACACTGATTGCATGACTTGCATAGGCAGTGTTTACAAGTCCAGGAGGTCAGGACCAAGGAGCAACACCCCGCAAGGAGGCATCATGGAAGACGAACTGTTACGGATGAAGAATCTGGGCAAGACATCCGCAAGATGGCTACACGCATCCGGCATTCACAGTGCCGCCGATCTACGCCGACTAGGAGCCATTGGGGCCTATCGAGCCGTCAAGACCCGCGGGTTTCGAACCTCCAAATCATTGCTCTATGCCATCGAAGGCGCACTGCTCGATAAGCATTGGTGCGACCTTCCCGTCACACACAAGCAATTGCTGATCGAAAAACTGGCAGGAAGCACGGACGCCAGCATCGCGTCCGACAGCCCGTCCTGAAATAGTTTGCGATTGCCTGTTGACTTACAAATGAGAATCACTATTATTATCACATCCGGTCGCGAGACTGGCTGGTAACCTGAAAGGCTCCTTGGTTCGGACTCTCAGATTATCTCCTCATCAGGCTAATCACGGTTTTTGACCCGGCTCTTTGCCGGGTCTTTTTTTGCCTGTCTGTTTTGTGTCGGCCTTTTACGGCCGAACCCCCAAATGCGTGAGCAGATCATCCAGCAGGCTATTGGCCCCCAATCGCAAGCGCCCCGGCTCCAGCCAACCCGGCCCGAATCGCGCCTGAGCCATCTCCAGATACAGGCGCGCCTCGCTCAACGTGCGGACATTCGGCAATCGCCTCAATCAGAATCCGCGCCGCCTGCGGCGTAGCACTGACGATCTGTTTGCCGGTGCTGGTCTTGAGAAAGGCTGCACCTTCACGAATGGCCGTGCGGCAGACACCGTGGATGATTTGCGGATCGCGCAGCACACCGGTTTCCAGGGTGACCGTCAGCCTGCCGCGCTGCCCGCATTTGGCCTTGCAGGCGGCGATCATTTCGCCACCGAGCTGTTTGTTGCCGCTCATCTGCGCATTGAAGGGGTACACCAGATCGATTTCGTCGACACCCGCGAGCATCGCGGCGTGGGTTTCCGATTCGACGCTGCTGATCGAAGCCCCTCCGTTTGGGAAGTTAACAACCGCTACCACCCTGATTTCACGGGCGTGAAGGGTGTCGAGTGTCCTGCGTGCCAGCCCGGCGAACCGGGGCGATACACAGACCGCTGCGACGTTTCCTACCGGCGTCAGTGCCCTTTGACACAGCGCAACGATGCGTTCCGAAGAATCGTCCGCATTCAACGATGTGAGCTCCAATAGCCCTATCGCTTTATGAGCCACCTCTTCGTCGCTCTCAAACACCTTGTTCATCTCGCCCTCCTCGTCACCCGGCCAGATCCGGGGCTGCGACGATAATCCAGGGCGAAGGCGCGTGAACGGCCACCGGGGTTCTAGAGAGCAGGCCTACGCGACTATCAGAAATGTCCTAAGGAATTTGCCTGCAAAAAACGCAGTTTTGTCAGCCCGAAGGCACGCGCATCTGGGCGCAATAATCCTGATCGGGGATCGCCGCGGTGAACCAGACGTAATCGGCGCTGTGAGGTTCGACCTCGCTGCCGACCTGAGCGAACAGCAAGACCACCGGTTTATCGGTGCTGCCCAGATCGGCGAGGTGCAGCGGCACGCCGAGGTCCTTACGCACGTGGTAACTGCCGGCAAACAGCAGCGCAGGTGCGGGCGCGTCCATCACGCGATGGGCCATGCGCCGATCGCGCTGTTGCTGGACAGCCAGCATGGCGGGCAACACATCCTCGGGCAGCAGGCCACAGTGGGATTCACGGACCTGATTCAGAAGCTGTTCATGAACAGCGCTGCTGGTCGACAGCGTGCCGCTCAGTACAGGGCGCTGGTGATAAATCGCCCCCACTTCCTGAGCGCCAAGGTTGGCCGACAGCAGCGGATACGGCTGAGCCAGGGCAAAACGCATCACCGGGCCATACAGCGCCCAGTCCCAGCCTTTTTGCCAGCCGAGGACAACGGGAAGATCGGCGGGATAGTCGCCCTGATGAATCTGCTTTTGCACAGCATCGACTGCCGATTGCTGATCAGGCGTCAGCATCTCCAGCAACAGGCTGCCTTGCTCGCGTTGATCGGCAAGCGCCTGCAACAGCCACAGCTGCAGCGCGTGGTGGTCAGGGTTGTCATGCTGCTCGCCGACCAATACCTGCGACGCGCCAGCCAGCCGGGCGATGAGTTGCTGCGGGGTCAGGGTTTGCCCGCTGTTGAGATCCCGAATCATGCCCAGATCCACATCTTCACGCCCTTCAGGGCTCTGCCAGGTGGGGAGAGGCGGTAACGTTGGCGGCGACTGGCACGCGCTTGCCAAGGACAACACCAGCAAAAACAGGTAACGACGCACACGAACTCCTTGCTCAGCGCGCGATGATCAGCGGATGCCCCCGCTCGGGATGCCGCTGCACCAGCACTTCCAGCCCGAACACGGCCTTGAGCGCATCAGGCACCAGCACTTCTACAGGCGAACCGAATGCATAAGGACGCCCCGACTCCAGCAACAGCAGGCGATCGCAATAGCGCGCGGCCAGGTTCAAGTCGTGGAGGATCACCATCACGGCGCCGCCGCGATTGGCAAACTCGCGCACGGCCTGCAGCGTGGTGTGCTGATGCAGCGGGTCGAGCATCGAGGTCGGCTCGTCGAGCAACAGCGTCTGCCCACCCTCACCCGGCCACAACTGCGCCAACACACGGGCCAGATGCACCCGCTGACGCTCACCACCCGACAACGCCAGGTAACTGCGATCCTGCAAATGCCAGGCATCGGCGGCCTCAAGTGACGCCTGGATAATCTCGGCATCCCGTTGCTGGCCGCTGTCGTGGGGCAAACGGCCCATGGCCACCACTTCATGCACCTTGAACGCGAAGCTCAAGGTCGAACTCTGCGGCAACACCGCCAGACGTCTTGCCCGTTGCTGGCCCGACCAGTGCGAGAGCGGCTGGTCATCAAGCCAGAGCTGTCCAGCGCTGGTTTTCAGTTCCCCACACAATGCGCCCAGCAGCGTGCTCTTGCCAGCACCGTTCGGCCCCAATATGCCGAGCATCTGACCGGGTTCGAGCATCAGGTCGATATCGGCCAGCACGCACTTGCCGTCCCGATGAACGCTAAGGTTTTCGGCTTTCATCATCCGGTACGGCCTCGAACCAACAGAAACAGAAAAAACGGCGCACCGATAAGCGCGGTAACAATCCCGATCGGCAGTTCAGCCGGCGCCAGCACCAGCCGCGCAAACACGTCGGCCAGCAGCAACAGACTGGCTCCGGCCAGTGCCGAGGCAGGCAGCACCACGCGATGATCAGGGCCTGCAATCAGACGCACCAGATGCGGCACGATCAGCCCCACAAACCCGATCAACCCGGCGGCCGCCACCGCAGCACCGACGCCCAGTGCGATGCACAACACCAGTTCGCGCTTGAGCCGTTCCA
>CAURWS010000061.1:0-11176 GCA_963528485.1 uncultured Pseudomonas sp.
TCGCGCCAATCGTCTTCGGGGCCTGCCTGCCACGCCGGGCGACGCAGGGCCCAGCAGGGGATGCCTGTGAGTTTTGCGGCCGTAGCGGCGTTCTGGCTGATCTGCGCGGCGTAGGGGTGAGTCGCGTCGAGGATCAGATCAATCCCTTCAGTGCGTACGAATTGCGCCAGTCCTTCAGCGCCGCCGTAGCCCCCGACACGCACCTGACAACGCAGATCGCTTGGCACCCGCCCCACACCCGCCAGACTGTAGATGTGCTCGGGGCCAAGGGTTCGGGCGATGGCCAGGGCTTCGGTCACGCCGCCCAGCAGCAAGATGCGCTTCATGCAAACGCTCCGGCGTGGCCAACGATCCCGCCCTGGCGATCGATGGCGAAGACTTCAACTTGCACCTGCGCGGGCACCACGCTACGGACGAAATCCAGCGCGTGCTGGCAGACTGCATCGCCCAGCGCCACGCCGACTGCCGCCGCCATGGCCAGCGCCTGTTGGCTGGTATTGGCCTCGCGAATCTTCTGCTGCAGCTCGGCATCGGCGCCGACATCCGCGGCCCATTGCGCCAGTTGCTCCAGATTGATGCTCGAGTGGCGGCTGTGCAGGTCCATGTGCCCGGCGGCGAGTTTGCTGATCTTGCCGAAACCGCCGCACAGGCTGAGTTTGCCCACAGGCACCTTGCGCAGGTGTTTGAGCACGGCGCCGACGAAGTCACCCATCTCGATGAGTGCGATGTCGGGCAGGTCGTAGACACGGCGCATGGTGTCTTCGCTGGCGTTGCCGGTGCAGGCGGCGATGTGTGAGTAACCGTTGGTCTTGGCCACGTCGATGCCCTGATGAATCGAGGCGATGTACGCCGCGCAGGAGAACGGCCGGACGATGCCGCTGGTGCCGAGAATCGACAGGCCGCCGAGAATGCCCAGGCGCGGGTTCATGGTCTTGAGCGCCAGTTCGCTGCCGTTGTCGACGCAAACGGTGACTTCGAACCCGCCTGCATAGCTGACCTCTGCGGCCAGTCGTGTCAGGTGTTCGGTCATCATGCGCCGTGGCACCGGGTTGATGGCCGGTTCGCCAACGCCCAGCACCAAGCCAGGACGGGTCACTGTCCCGACGCCTGGTCCTGCGACGAATCGCACGCCGGGCTCGGAAATCAGCCGCACTTGTGAGTACAACAGCGCACCGTGGGTGACGTCCGGGTCATCGCCGGCATCCTTGATGGTCCCCGCTTCAGCGCCGCCTTCAAGCAGGCGGCAGAACTCCAGGCGCATCTGCACCTGCTTGCCTTTGGGCAGGGTGATCTCGATGGCGTCGTTCACCTCACCGGCCAGCAGCAAACGCGCCGCCGCCAGCGAGGTGGCCGTGGCGCAACTGCCCGTGGTCAGGCCGCTGCGCAGGGGCGCGGGTTGCTCGGCGGTTTCCTCGCGCATCAGGGCTTGATCGCTTCGAGCAGGGTGATGGGCAGCGCCTGACGCCAAGTGTCGAATTTGCCCAGCGGCTTGGAGTGCGCCAGGTGAATACGCGTCAGCTCGCCGCCGTGTTGCTCGCGCCAGTTGACCAGCATCGCCTCGCTTTGCAGGGTGACGGCGTTGGCTATCAGCCTGCCGCCCGGGCGCAACTGCTGCCAGCAACTGTCCAGCACGCCGGTGCGAGTGACGCCGCCACCGATGAAAATCGCGTCGGGTTGTTCCAGCCCTTCAAGGGCATCGGGCGCGCGGCCACGGACCAGTTGCAGGCCCGGTACGCCCAGCGCATCGCGATTGAATTCGATCATCTGCTGGCGCTCTTCATTGGCCTCCACCGCCACCGCACGACACGTCGGGTGGGCGCGCATCCACTCGATGCCGATGGAGCCGCAGCCCGCGCCGACGTCCCACAACAGCTCGCCAGGCACCGGCGCCAGACGGGCCAGCGTGATCGCACGCACATCGCGTTTGGTCAGCTGGCCGTCGTGGCGGAACGCATCGTCCGGCAGGCCGCCAAGGGGCGACAGGCGAAGAGTGTTCGGCTCGGCACGGCAGTCGATGGCGACCAAATTCAGCGCGGCGATGTCCGGGTTCGACCATTCAGCCGCAATGCCATCGACGCGCCGCTCCGATGGGCCGCCCAGGTGTTCGAGCACGGTCATAGGGCTTGGCCCAAACCCGCGCTCGCGCAGCAGTGCTGCAATCGCCGCAGGGCTTGTGCCATCGTTGCTCAGCACCAGCAGGCGCAGGCCGTGATGCAACTGGGCATTCAGCGCGGCCAAGGGGCGGGCGACCACCGACAGCGTCACCACGTCCTGCAACGCCCAGCCCAGGCGCGCTGCCGCCAGTGAATAAGACGAGGGTGCGGGAATCACGCGCATCTGCTCGATGGGCACCTGACGCGACAGGCTCACGCCCACGCCAAACAGCATCGGGTCGCCACTGGCGATCACGCAAACGGGCTCGCCACGCTGTTCAAGGACTGACTGCAGAGAAAACGGGCTCGGCCACTGACGCCGCTCGGCCTGAATGCACAGCGGCAACAGATCGAGCTGACGCGAACTGCCGAACACCTGACGCGCCTGCAACAGCGCGTGCCGCGCATTGCGACCCAGCCCCTTGTAGCCGTCCTCACCGATTCCCACGACTGTCAGCCACGGCGACATGTATTGCCCTCAGACCCAATGCTTGCGACAGGCCGGTTTGTGCGGCCTGTGGATAAGGTCGGCATGATACCGCGACTGCCGGGCCTCGTCGTCCGCGCCGAGATACCCCCTGTAACAGCCCGGCTTGCCGGCGGTGACGGCCTTGAAATCGCCACCGCCGGCATGTGTGCCTCTACGCAGACGTTCGAAGCCACCCGTTGTTCTGTGTACGACTGTCGTTCCAAGGTTGTAGGGCCTTTCTGAAAACCTTGTAATCGTGACGATTGCTCTGTGTTGTCTGCTGACAGCGCCCAAAACGTTTCCCTATCGTCCGTCTTTCACGAAGACGATCAGGACGATGAGCACGTGTCGCAGCCCTATGCATTCATCAATGCCGGAAAGCAAAGCTTGGCCTGGTACCGCGACAGCTTGTGGGTCGGCGGGCAGGCGCGCGCCAAGTTCGATCACGTCAATGCACACCTCTCCAGAGAGTTGGCAGTGATGCCTGGGCAACTGATCATCGTGGGGGACGACTCGACGAGTATGTGCACGCTGGAGGAGCAGATGTTGATGTCCTATGCACGGGATGTCAGCCAGACCCTGTTCGCCATCGACGAAGGCAGCGCCCATGTACAGATCCAAAACCATGATCTCTTGCAGGACATCATGACCTACGGCTCGATTGGTATCGGCAGCACGACATCGGCTTGGAGTGGCCACCTTAATCAGGTGCAGGACACCTTGAAAGACGTCAACACGACCTATCAGAAGTGGCGTTCCGGTGCTTTGACCAAGGACCAGTTCGTCGCCAGGCGTCAAAGTTTATTCAGGGTGCTGGACGGTCAGTTACGCGGAATCGGTCGCTGGGGAACAGGGCTCAAGAACAACTCGTCGATCAAAAAAATGCTGGGGATCTCCAGCAAGCGATACCTGCACAGGGGCGAGATCGCCAACTATGCGAAGAACATAAAACGCATGGGCAACGTGGCGCGCCATTTGAGCTCGGGAACGATCGTAGGCGTGATGCTGGACCTTGGCGCCGGTGGATTGGAGATCAAGGAGGCCTGTTCGACTGGGCGGGAACAGCAATGCACGAAGGCCAAGTTTGTGGAAGCGGGGAAGATGATGGTGGGGATTCCGGTGGCGTGGAAAGGTGGAGCTGTCGCGGGCCCAGCTGCAGCCCAACTGTGTCTGAGGATGGCGGGGCCGTCTCGTGGCGCGAGCGTTGTCGCCTGCGGTATCGCGGGAGGCGCGCTGGGTGGCTGGGGGGCTGGTAAGGGTGGTTCGGGCGTTGGAGAGGCGTTAAGCACGATGTTGTATGAGGTCATTGACGGTGAGTGATGTTTTCTTGTTGTGTGTTGCTCTTGTCTCAGCCGGTTTTTTGCTCATTGGACATTGCCTTGCGCTCTACGCCGCATACCGTGTCCTCCCTCAGATTGAACAACAGTTGTACAACTGCAAAATCGTTACAGATGCCAAGAGATTTTGGGGGCCTTACAGCCATCCGGGGAAGATGTATCGCTACTCGATGATCAGCCTGGTACTGACGTCTCCCGGTCTTTTGCACAAGCACGGCCTGATTGATCTCGAACAAGTGCGCAATCTTTCTATAAATCATCGACGTTGGATAACCATTCCGTCGAGGATCGGAGGCATAGGCCTCGTCACAATGCTGGCAGCGCTGGCCCTCGCAGGAAAGCTTTGGTAGCTCTCATTGTGTTCGTAGGCGACGACCCCCTAGCAATATTCGGGTAGCGTTCATTCCCCATCCGACAGACCGCCTTTTCATGCCAGCCGCCAAAGCAGGCATAATACGGCCCTCGCAGATCCCGGCATCTGCCCATCCCCCTCCGATCACGTCAGGTGACCCTTTGACCGAGCCGCTGTCCGCTCGCATTCCCGCTGCGCCCATACGCCCCTCGGCCTGTCCGGGGTTGTTGCGTATCGTCCCGGCGCTGGACGGCGGCATCTGCCGGATCAAGCTGGCGGGCGGGGTGATTTCGGCTGGGCAGGCGCTGGCCGTGGCCGATGCCGCCGAGCGTTTTGCCGGGGGCGTGATTGAGGCGACCAATCGCGGCAACCTGCAGATTCGAGGCATAGGCGCCGATCATGACGCCTTGATCGCGACCTTGCTGGGCGCGGGGCTGGGGCCGAAGAATCCTGCCAGCGACGATGTGCGCAACCTGATGATCAGCCCCACCGCAGGCCTCGATCCGCAACAGCTGTTCGACGCTCGCCCGCTGGCCGGGCAGATTTTGCATTCGCTTGAAACCCACCCGCGATTCCACGAGCTGTCGCCCAAGTTCGCCCTGTCGCTGGACGCAGGCGAGGGCCTGGCGATGCTCGAACACCCCCATGACCTGTGGTTGTCGGCGCTGGAAGTTGATGGCGAAACGCTGTTGGGCTTCGGGCTGGCGGGTTGTCCGGCGAGTGATTCGCCTCTCGCGGCGGTCTCGCTGGACGCGGGGCATGAGCTGGTGGTGGCTGTACTGGAGCTGTTCCTCGAACACGCTCGCCCTGAGCAAACCCGGATGCGTCACCTGCTTCAGGAGGTGGCGGTTGCCCAGTTCCTCGAATGGCTCGACGCTCGCTTGTCGCAGGGTTTGCGCGTTGATCAAAAAATAACCACATGGCGTCGTGCGCCGATCGCGGCCAATGCCCACATCGGGGTTTATCCACAGCGTCAGCCCAACTTCACATCGGTGGGCGGCGTCGTGCCTTTGGGGCGGTTGAGTCCGTCCGTGTTGCGCAGCACGGCGAAGCTGGCCGATGAGCTGGGTGACGGTTCGCTGGTGATGACCCCATGGCAGAGCCTGATGCTGCGCAATGTGTGTGATGAACAGGCCTCAACGGCTGCCGCCGGTTTACGAGCCGCGGGGCTGTTGTGCGACGCCGATCAGGCCCTGTCGCAGATGATCGCCTGCACCGGTTCCGCCGCCTGTGGCAAAGGCCTGGCCGACACCAAGGCCGACGCGCTGCAGTTGGCGGCGTGCCTGCAACAACAGGGCATCACCGGGGCGGTTCACCTGTCGGGCTGCAACCGGTCCTGCGCGGCGGCGCACGCTGCGCCGATCACCTTGCTGGCGATTTCCGCCGGCCATTACGACCTCTATTTTCGCCACGCAGATCAGCCGGGTTTCGGCGAGTTGCGTGGGCGTGACCTCACTATTGAAGCAGTCGGTGCGTTGTTGACCGCCGACTCACGGAGCAGCACCGATGATTGATTACATCCGCGACGGCCAGGAGATTTATCGCAACTCCTTCGCGATCATTCGCGCCGAAGCACGGCTCGACACCATCCCGGCCGACCTTGAAAAACTCGCCGTGCGGGTGATTCATGCCTGCGGTATGGTCGATGCGGTCGAAGGGCTGCGCTTCTCGCCGGGTGCAGGCACTGCCGGACGTCAGGCGCTGGCGGCCGGTGCGCCGATTCTGTGTGACGCGCACATGGTCGCCGAAGGCGTGACCCGCGCGCGCCTGCCGGCCAATAATCAGGTGATCTGCACCCTGAAAAACGAAGGGGTGCCGGAACTCGCCCGCGAGCTGGGCAACACCCGCTCCGCTGCCGCGCTGGAGCTGTGGCGTCCGCATCTGGAAGGTGCAGTGGTGGTCATCGGCAACGCGCCGACCGCGCTGTTCTACCTCTTGGAAATGATCGACGCCGGAGCACCGAAGCCCGCGCTGATTCTGGGCTTCCCGGTCGGCTTCGTCGGCGCGGCAGAGTCCAAGGACATGCTCGCCGCTGACAGCCGTGGCGTGCCGTACGTGATCATGCAGGGACGTCGTGGGGGCAGCGCCATGGCCGCCGCTGCGGTTAACGCCCTCGCCACGGAGGTCGAATGATGCAGGCTCGCGGTCGGCTGATTGGTCTGGGCGTGGGCCCTGGTGATCCTGAACTGATCACCGTCAAGGCCCTGCGTTTGCTGCGTGAGTCGCCGGTGGTGGCCTATTTTGTCGCCAAGGGCAAGAAGGGCAACGCTTTCGGCATCATCGAGGCGCACCTTCAAGCCGCGCAAACCCTGATGCCGCTGGTGTACCCGGTGACGACCGAAGTGCTGCCCGAGCCAATGTCCTACGAGCAGATCATCAGCGATTTCTACGACACCGCAAGCCTCAATGTCGCCGCGCATCTGGATGCCGGTCGCGACGTTGCGGTCATCTGCGAGGGCGACCCGTTCTTCTACGGCTCTTATATGTACCTGCATGATCGTCTGGCCGAGCGCTACGAGGCACAGGTGATTCCGGGGGTCTGCTCAATGCTGGGCGGCGCTTCCGTGTTGGGCGCGCCGTTGGTGTATCGCAATCAGAGCCTGTCGGTATTGTCCGGCGTGCTCTCGGCGGACGAACTCAAGCGCAAACTGGTGGACGCCGATGCGGCGGTCATCATGAAGCTGGGCCGCAACCTGCCAAAGGTGCGTCAGGTGCTGGTCGAGACCGGTCTTGCCGAGCGTGCGCTGTACGTCGAGCGCGCGACCATGAGCAATCAGAAGATCGTGCCGCTGGCCGAGGTTGACCCGATGTCGTCGCCGTACTTCTCGCTGATCATCGTCCCCGGCGAAAGGTGGCAAGGCTGATGGGCGCCTCCAATCAAAAAGCCCCTGCCATCGTCATGCTTGGCAAGGGCGCGCTGAACACCGCGCGACGCATTCAACAGTTGTACCCGGACGCTTTGGTTTACGGGCTGGCCGAGCGCGTTAAAGGGGTCGATCGCAGCTACTCCGATTTCGGCGCAACCCTGCGCCAGCTGTATCAACAGGACACGCCAATCATCGCCCTGTGCGCAGCGGGCATCGTCATTCGCACCCTGGCGCCAGTGTTGCTGGAGAAGGGCGCCGAGCCGCCGGTGCTGGCTGTCGCTGAAGATGGCAGTGCGGTGGTTCCGTTGCTGGGCGGGCTTGGCGGGGTCAATGTCATGGCCCGCGAAATCGCCGCCGGCCTCAACACTTCGGCCGCTATTACCACGAGTGGCGAGCTGCGTTTCGGCACCTGCCTGCTCAATCCGCCGGCTGGCTATGCGCTGGGCGATCTGGAGCTGGGCAAGCGCTTCGTGTCCGATCTGCTGTCGGGCGAAAGCGTGCGCATCGAAGGCGCGGCGCCCTGGCTGGCTCAGGCGCAGCTGCCTGAAGACGACCACGCGCAACTGGCGATCCACGTCGGTTATGCCGAGCGCGAGCCGTCGGCCAACGAGCTGCTGATCTACCCGCGCAACGTGCTGGTGGCGGTGGACGCGGGCGTCGAGCACCTGGCTGACACGGTCAAAGCGACGCTGCACGATTCACGTATCGCGCTGCAGTCCCTGGCGTGTCTCCTGGCCAGCGAAAGCGACATGGCCAACCCGGCGCTGCACGCAACGGCCGAAACGCTGGGCGTTGCCCTGCGCTTTACCTCGCCTGCAACGCCAGGCGAGATGGCGCAGCAGGTCTTGCCACAATTGCTGCCCCCGATCACCCCGGTTGAAGGTATCGCCATTGCGGTCGCGCCGCAGCCGCTGGACATCGAACACATCGGTTGCGGACGCGGGAGGCTCGCGGTCATCGGGCTGGGCCCGGGCGCAGCCGAGTTCATGATCCCTGCCGTGAAGGCCGAGCTGGCGCGTGCCAACGATGTGCTGGGTTACGAGACCTACGTGCGTATGGCCGGGCCGTTTCGGGCGGATCAGGTGCTGCATTGCACCGACAACCGCGAAGAAATGCAGCGCGCCCGCCACGCCTTCGAACTGGCGGCCCAGGGGCGTTCGGTGGTGGTGGTGTCGTCAGGCGATCCGGGTGTGTTCGCCATGGCCGCGGCGGTGCTCGAAGCGCTGCACGAGTCCGATGACCCTCTGTGGCATGCGGTCAATCTTCAAATCCTGCCAGGGGTTTCAGCCTCGCTGGCTACCGCCGCTCAGGCTGGCGCACCGCTGGGCCATGACTTCTGCGTGATGTCCCTCTCGGACAATCTCAAACCGTGGGAGATCATCGAGAAGCGCTTGGACCTGGCCTGTCAGGCCGACCTGGCGCTGGCCTTCTACAACCCGATTTCCCGCTCGCGGCCTTGGCAACTGGGGCGTGCGCTGGAGATCGTGCGCCAGCATCGCGGCCCCGAAACGCCGGTTACGCTGGGCCGTGACATCGGCCGTCCGGGGCAGACATTGCGCGTCATCACGCTGGGCGAACTCACGCCGGAGCAGGTGGACATGCGCACCATGGTCTTGGTCGGTTCATCGCTGACCTGCACCTTCCCTCGTGCCAACGGCACTCAATGGGTGTACACGCCGAGGTGGTACGGCGCCAAACCTGGGGGCTGAGTGAAGCGCTTGCGCGGATGGGATCTTGGGAAACCTTCTGTATCGGCGTAGGAAAGCGCGTCCTGGGTGTGAGATTTCACGCCTGGACGCACTGGAAATCACATCTGGCCCAGCGGAAATCTTTTTCCCTCGGCTGACTGACGCTGTCAGCCACTTCGCTCCCCTGTGCGCTTCCCCTTACCCCACGGGCTCTGCAGAGTCACCCGATGTTTTCCCTCATTTTTCAGACCTGCCTGAGCACCTGGCGTCTGCACATTGCGCGGGCGTTGAGGACCGGTTCAATTGCATTAGGGTAACGACGTCCATGACGGACGCTCTTCACTAAAAGGACTTAGCAATGAACAACGAAGCATTCTTGAATTATCTGGCCAGTGTGCCCTCTATCAACTCGATTCCTCCTGCGCAGGACTCTCCCGGTGCACGCGTAAACGCAACCGAACCTGCCAGCGCGGCAGTCGTGGGGCAGGCGGTGATCGGTTTCGTCGAAGGCATGAGCCAGCAGGCCCGTGAGGATGTTCTGGACACCGTCACCTACGCGACGCTGGCCGCCGACAAGCGCTACAACGTGGTCACCCAGAACGGTGAGTGGTACTCGACCTTCCGCGCCGTCATGACCCGCGCTCTGCACTGGGCTTCCCAGGACATCGCTTTTGTCAGCCACTCCAGCCGCGAGCAGGTTGTGACGATGGACAAGATCGGTCTCGATCTCATCGCATCTTCGATTACCGCTGCGGCCACCGGCGGCGCAGCAGGTCCGTTGCTGCTGCAGATCGCTGGAGACGCAGTCGAGGCTCTGCGCAAGCAGGACGAACCCGTGAGCCTGTTCAATCGCCGGACCCGCAAGCCCGGTGGCGCCCGGTTCCTGATCGGCGGGTGCAACGAAAGCCGCGATGGCGTCATTGCACTTGCTGTCGGTGCCGTCGAGGCCAAGACCGAAATCTCGGTAGGCAACGTGCTGTTCTTCAACTGGAACTCGGTGGCCGTCGATCTGAACCGAAGCGCCGATGTGTTCGTCTTCCATCAGTCGCTCTACGCGCAGCGCCGTGAGCGCGTGCGTCAGGCACTGCTGGAAGCAGCGGACGCGGCTTTTCTCGAGTTTCCGATCTGAGGCGTTCGGGCCGCGTACGCTGCGCGGCCCCTTTGGGCAGGGAGGACAAGATGACTTACAAGATCGAAGAAGCGTATCTGAACGGCGCAGTGCTGACGCTTTTGCCCAGCACCGTGAATCAGAGTTTTAAAGACGATGCGCTCGACTGCGGCCTGTATGTGCAGTTGGCCGCCAGCAAGCAAATCGACCGATTCACGCACTTTCAGGACTGGCAGGCCATTTTGATCAAGGCCCTGACCGCCTTCGGCTGGATTCGCCTGGACTTTGCCAATCAGCAGCAGCCGATCAGCGAAAGCATTGTCGTGGCCAATCTGATGCGTGAGTCGCTGTCAGAGTCCCTCGACAGCGTGGTGGAACAGCAGCTGGATCAGGTTTTTGCAACCCTGTTGCCGGGGCTTTGCGCTGAAGCGTCGAAGGCACTGGTCGAAAACAGCGTTCAGATCTCTCGCCGTGGCGACGTGTCTTCGGTCGTCCTGCAGCTTGCGTTACTGCTGCCGTCGCAACAGATGGCATTGCTGTGTATGGCGTTTGAAACACGAGAAACCGTTGGGCCCAACCCGTTCACTCAGCGCCTGGCAAAGGACTCGTTGATTGGCGACCTCAAGTCGTTTGCGTTTTTGGGTACGCTCGACGACCTGCGCTACGCCGCCTACCGACAGCGCATTAGTGAGGCGCTCGATGAGCGGCGTTCAGGGCTGTGTTTTGCGCTCAAGGGAGTTGTCACATGAGCCCGGCGACCGGCGCTATCGTCGGTTCCAGTCTGGTCTCGCTCTATGACGGGGTGGCTCGCCCGGATCGCGAAGACATTTTCGACAGTCTCCTTTCTGCAGACAGGTTCGCGAGCCGGCATCACGATCAGCGACGGGATTACACCAACTGGTTTTTTCGTTATCGCAGGCGACTGGAGAGTCGCGGCTGGGTTCTGAAAAGCCCGATTCTGCACACGCCTCAAGTGGTTTTCGGGCCGGCGGAGCTGGATTCAGTGACCTTTGACCTCGTTGCGTCGGCAGGTGCTCAGGCGCTCGCGGATCTGGTGCAGGCTTCGTGGCGCTCGATGAGGGTTCATCGGTTTGCCGATCACTTCTTCGACAAGGGGCAGCGCAACGGTGAGCTCGGCCGCCTGCAGATGGTGCCCTGTATGAACGATGCCGACAGCACGCTGTTGATGTTGATCTGCGGGA
>CAURWS010000062.1:0-11160 GCA_963528485.1 uncultured Pseudomonas sp.
GCCGTCACTGCCGAAGCCGAAGCCGCGGCGGCCGCCGAGCAGGCCGCCGCCAAAGCTGAAATCGCCAAGGCCAATGCCGAGAAAATCTTCGCCCGCATCGACAGCGCTGTCGCCTTTGCCCAACAGAACAAGGCGCGCAGCATCGTCTTGCTCGGGCATGGCACCGGGGCCTACTGGGCTGCGCGTTACCTGAGCGAGCGGCCGTCGCCTGCGGTGCAAAAACTGGTCATGGTCACCGCCGTCGATACCGGCAAGGAAACGCCGCTGCTGGTGGATGTGCTGCCCACGCTGAAAGTCGCGACAGCGGATTTCGTCAACAAGGACAAAACCGTGCCGCGTCAGCAGGCGCAGGACCGTCTGGATGCGAGCAAACGCGTGAAGAACTCGCGCTTTACTCAAGTGACGCTGAGTTCGATTCCGGGCAATTCGGCGATGGAGCAGGATCAGTTGTACCGCCGGGTTCGCGGCTGGCTGGAGAGCCAGTAGCGTCCTCGGCCCTCAGCGAAACCCGCGCCGCGCCTTGATCAAGGCATAGGCATTGTGCAGGTCACGGGTTTTTTCGGTGGCGTCGCGCACCTGCACCTGGCTCGCCCCCGACCCTGCGATCTTGTCCGGGTGATGGCGGCTCAGCAAACGACGATAGGCACGCTTGATCTGCGCAGGCTCCGCGTCGGCCTTGACCCCCAGCAGGCGCAACGCCTCCTGATACTCGCCGCCACTGCTGGCCGGCGCCCGCGCGCGCTGTTCGTCTTCGGTCGCAGATAGCGCCTCGACCTTCTCCGTCGTCCAGCCCAGCCACTTGCCCCACAGCACGATCAGCTCGCGCTCGGTGCGTGACGCCTTGCCATCGGCCCAGGCCATGCGCCAGCACGCGCGCAGCAATCCCTCCGCCGCATTGGGCTGAGGTTTCAGACGCGTCAGGTGCACGCGCAGGTTATCGCGACCATCCTTGCCCCGGTTGAACGCCGCAATCGCACGACCCATCGCGGGCTCGTTCATGTCCAGCCGACGCATCTCGGCGCGGGCCTGCTGGATATGACCGTCGACCACCCGGCCATCGCTCTTGGCCAGACGGCCGAGCAGGATGAAGATGAGTTCGTCATCACGCGGCACCTTGCGCCCGCTCAGCCGCTCACGCAGTTCGGCCAGGCTTTGCACGTGCAGACGCCGGTCCAGCGCCTGACCCAACAACGCACCCAGCATCGCGCCGGGTATGCTGGCAATCGCGTACCCGGCGCCACCGCCGATCAGTGTGAATGGCCAGAGCATCTAGGATTTCACCGCAAGGATCTGCTCGACTTCCGCCAACCGCTCGTGGGTACCGACATCCACCCAGCGCCCGGTGAAATGCTCACCGGTCACCAGCCCCTTGGCCATCGCATCGCGCAGCAGGGGCGCCAGCTTGAACGCCCCTTCGCTGCAACCGGCGAACAATTGCGGATGCAGCACGGCAATGCCGCTGTAGGTCAGGCGCGGCAGGCTGGCGTCGTCGCGCACTTCACCGCCGACCAAAGCGAAATCGCCGTCAGGGTGATGCAGCGGGTTGTCCACCAGCACCAGATGAGCCAGGCCCTTGATCGGCGCGCTATTGAGTGACGCATTCAGCGCGGTGAAATCGCAGTCGGTCCAGATGTCGCCGTTGACCACCAGAAACGGCTCGTCGCCCAACAGCGGCAGCGCACGAAAAATGCCGCCGCCGGTTTCCAGCGGTTCGCCTTCGGGGGAATAACGAATGTTCAGGCCCAATTGCTGGCCATCGCCCAGGTAGTCTTCGATCTGCTGGCCCAGCCAGGCGTGGTTGATCACAATTTCAGTGAACCCAGCAGCGTTCAGCGCACGCAGGTGGTACTCGATCAACGGCACGCCACCGGCACGCACCAGCGGCTTGGGCGTGTGCAGGGTCAACGGGCGCAGGCGCTCGCCCTTGCCTGCCGCCAGAATCATCGCTTTCATGCGGCCCTCTTCAAAACAGTCTTCACATCCATTCCTTTAAACGCAGGCTTCTTATTCTGGCTGGCCAAGGCTGGTCAGCAGATCCCTCAACTCGACCAGTTCAGGTCGGCGCTCCAGCACTGCCTCTATATAAGAGAAGAAGCGCGGGACATCGGCGACGTAACGCGGCTTGCCATCACGATGACAAATGCGCGCAAAAATGCCGATCACCTTCAGATGGCGCTGTACGCCCATCAAATCACTGGCACGGCGAAACGCTTCAAAATCGTTCTGCACGGGAATGCCCAGGTCTGCGGCTTTGTCCCAGTAGGCCTTCAACCATTGCGCCACGCGCTCTTCCGGCCAGCTCAGGAACGCGTCCTTGAACAGGCAGGTGATGTCGTAGGTCACCGGACCATACACCGCATCCTGGAAGTCCAGCACGCCGGGGTTCGGCTCGCTGAGCATCAGGTTGCGCGGCATGTAATCGCGGTGCACCAGCACCTTGGGCTGCGCCAGCGCGCTGTCGATCAACAAAGCGCTGGCGCGCTGCCAGCTGGCCTGTTGCGACGCGTTGAATTCAACGCCCAGATGCCGCTTCACGTACCACTCGGGGAACAGCTCCAGTTCGCGACGCAACAGGGCCACGTCGTAGCTTGGCAGCGGCGCATCCATCGGCAGTTGCTGATAAGCCAGCAAGGCGTCGATGGCATCGGCGAACAATTGATCGGCATTGTGCTCGTCGATCACGTCCAGATAGGTTTTTCGACCCAGATCGTTGAGCAGCAGAAAGCCTTGATTCAGGTCTTCGGCATAAATTTTCGGAACATTAATGCCCGACTTGCTCAATAAATGAGCGATATCCACGAAGGGTTTGCAGTTTTCCTGGGGGGGTGGCGCATCCATCACGATAAAAGTACGACCCTCGCCTTCCCAACGGAAGTAACGGCGAAAACTCGCGTCGCTGCTGGCCGCAGTCAACGTGGCCGGGGGTATCGCGCCCCAGCCATGGGCCTGGAACAACATAGGGAGCTGCTCAACGAGCCAAACTTTCAGGTGTTGCAGGCGTACATCTTGATCTGGCATTGCAAGGGTCTCCGACGGCGCTAGCCGTCAAGCGGGTCATGCTTTATTATCCGACATCTTTTTCAGCCCATCGAGAGGCGTGCGGCCCCCCCGCGGGCAGATGGCGCGCAGGAAGCCCGGACTAATAAGATGGCATTGAAATCCCCCGCGTTTCGTAAAAAATTTCCGTTGCTGGTAACCGGCAGTCTGCTGGCGATGCAACCTCTGGCCACCCAGTACGTGGTCGCCGCTGAACAGTATGACTGTTCGGTGTCGGCAACAGGTTCCTGGGATTGCTCCCCGAAAACCAACGCAGCCCAGTTGCCTCCGCGCCCTGTGCACGACGCCAACAGCGTGTCGTCCAACAGCAGCACGGCGACGTCTGAGTCGACGACGACCACCGAAAGCGGTGAAGTCGTGCCCAAGACGATGCTGGTCACCGAGGCCAAGGGCCGTGGCCTGAAATCGCGCAGCGCAGACTACAGCCATCTGGACTGGGTGCCACGTGAGAAGCTGACCGCTGCCCAACTGGCAGAGACCGGTCCGTACTGCTCGGGCGCCTACATCGAGCCGATTCGTCCAGGCATGGACGACAAGACCGCCAAGAGCGACGCACCGACCTTCATCGGCGCCAAGGCTTCGCGGTATCAGCAGGAAGAACAGATCGCGAGCCTGGCCGGTGACGTCGTCATGCGCCAGGGCTCCATGCAGGTCGAGTCCGACGAGGCCGCTCTGCATCAGGCCGAGAACCGTGGCGAGCTGAACGGCAACGTCCGTCTGCGCGACAACGGCGCCCTGATCGTCGGCGACCACGCTGAAGTGCAGCTGGACACCGGCGAGGCGAAAGTCGACAACGCCGAGTACGTGCTGCACAAATCCAACGTGCGTGGTAACGCGCTCTACGCCCGCCGTGCAGAGAACGCGATCATCCGCCTGAAGGACGGTACGTACACCACGTGCGAACCGAGCAGCAACGCCTGGACGGTGAAGGGCAACAACATCACCCTGAACCCGGCCACCGGCTTCGGTACCGCGACCAACGCGACCCTGCGTGTGAAGGACATCCCGATCCTGTACACGCCGTACATCTATTTCCCGATCGACGACCGTCGCCAGTCCGGCTTCCTGCCACCGACCATCGGTGCCAGCAGCGACACCGGCTTCTCGTTGCTCACCCCGTACTACTTCAACCTGGCGCCGAACTACGACGCCACGTTGTACCCGACCTACATGGCCAAACGTGGTCTGTTGCTCGAAGGCGAATTCCGTTACCTGACCAAGAGCAGCGAAGGTCAGTTCGGCGCCGCTTACCTGAACGACGACAACGACGATCGCAAGCTGCAGTCCGATTACAAGGACACGCGCTGGATGATCAACTGGCAGAACCGCAGTGGTTTGGATGAACGCCTGACTGCGCACGTCGATTACACCAAGGTCAGCGATCCTTACTACTTCAAGGATCTGAAGAGCGGTCAGGAAGGCGTCAGCACCCACGACTTCCTCAATCAGCAGGGTGACCTGACGTATCGCGGCGACAGCTACGTCGCGCGCCTTAACGCTCAGCAGTACCAGCTGACCACCGTGACGCAAATCACTCCGTATGCACGTCTGCCGCAGCTGACCTTGAATGGCACACTGCCTTTCCAGCCGGGCGGTTTCAAATTTGATTACGAGTCCGAGCTGGTTCGCTTCGACCGCGACTTGCGCACTGGCCAGTACAGCGATGAAGACGGAATCCTGAGCAACCGACTGGACACCAACGTATCGGGCTTGGCACGTGCCAACGGCGATCGTCTGAATCTTGCGCCATCTATCAGCTTGCCGCTGACGGCCAGTTACGGATATGTCACGCCGAAACTCAAGTACGTTTACACCAAGTACGATCTGGACCTCGACGGCCAGGGCAAGACCACCTTGCTGGCCGATGAGAAATTCGACAGTTCCGTCGATCGCGCGGTCCCGATTTTCAGCGTCGACAGCGGCCTGTTCTTTGACCGTAACACCAACTGGTTCGGCAAGGACTACCGTCAGACACTGGAACCACGTCTGTACTACCTCTACGTGCCTGAGAAAGACCAGACCGACATCCCGATTTTCGACTCGGGTGAAACCACGTTCGATTATTCCTCGCTGTTCCGCGACAACCGCTTCGTCGGCTCCGACCGTATCGGCGACGAAAACAAACTGTCGCTGGGCGTGACCAACCGCTGGATCGAAGACAACGGCTTCGAACGTCAGCGCTTCAGCATCGGTCAGGCGCTGTATTTCGCAGACCGCAAGGTCCAGCTGCCAGGCATCAGCTATGAAGATCGCAAGGACGCACAGTCCGACGTATCGCCATACGCGCTGGAATACGAATACCGCTTCAACCGCGACTGGCGCGCCACGTCGACCTTCAACTGGGATCCGGACAGCCGCAGCACCCGTTCGGGCAGCGCGATGTTCCACTACCAGCCTGAAGACGAGCCGGGCAAGGTCTTCAACGCCGGTTACCGCTACCGCAATGACCAGGTCCGTTATGACCAGACCACCGGTCGCTGGAGTGTAGGCGGCGGCGATGCTGTCCTGCCGGACGGTTCGGTGATCAAGGACTACTACAAGATCCAGCAGCATGACTTCTCGGTCATCTGGCCGGTCGTTCCTCAATGGAGCGCCATCGCTCGCTGGCAGTATGACTACAACCGTAGCCGCACTCTCGAAGCCTTTGGTGGTTTTGAATATGACAACTGCTGCTGGAAGCTGCGTCTGATCAACCGCTACTGGGTTGACTACGACGAGTCGACTCAAGAAGTCGCACAGAACGAGAAAGGCGACCGCGGCATCTTCCTACAAATCGTGTTGAAGGGACTTGGCGGCGTTGTTGGCCAGAAAGTTGAAAGCTTCCTCGACAAAGGCATCCAAGGTTATCGTGAACGTGAAGACCAAGCTTTCTGATTGTCTGCGCCCGCTGATGCTGGGCGCGCTACTCATCGGTACCGTAGCGCACGCTGAAGTGCGCTCCATCGACAAGGTTGTCGCCATCGTCGACAACGACGTGGTGATGCAAAGCCAGCTCGACCAGCGGACCCGCGAAGTTCAGCAGACCATCGCCAAGCGCGGGCAGGGCGTTCCGCCTGCCAGCGCGCTGGAGTCGCAGGTTCTGGATCGTCTGATCCTCGAGAACCTGCAGCTGCAGATCGGCGAACGCTCCGGCATTCGCATCACCGATGAAGAACTGAACCAGGCGGTCGGCACCATCGCTCAGCGCAACAACATGACCATCGACCAGTTCAAGGCCGCTCTGGCTCACGACGGTCTGTCGTACCCGAACGCCCGCGAGCAGATCAAACGCGAGATGATCATCAGCCGCGTGCGTCAGCGTCGTGTGGCCGAACGCATTCAGGTCTCGGAGCAGGAAGTGAAGAACTTCCTCGCCTCGGACCTGGGCAAAGCGCAATTCTCTGAAGAATTCCACCTGGCCAACATCCTGATTCCTACGCCGGACAGCGCAACGTCGGCGCAGATCCAGCAAGCGGCGGCAAAAGCCAAGGACATCTACGGCAAGCTGCAGCAAGGTGCGAACTTCGAGCAGCTGGCGATTTCCTCCTCGGCCAGCGAAAGCGCCCTGGACGGTGGTGACATGGGCTGGCGTAAGGCCGCTCAGTTGCCTCCTCCGTTCGGCGACATGCTGAACTCGATGGATCCAGGCCAGGTGACGCCTCCGGCCCGCACTCCAGGTGGCTTCATCATCCTGAAGCTGCTGGGAAAACGCGGCGGCGAAAACCAGACCCAGATGCGCGACGAAGTTCACGTTCGTCACATCCTGATCAAGCCAAGCGAAATCCGCAGCGAAGCTGAAACCAAGATGCTGGCTCAGCGTATCTACGATCGCATCCAGAACGGCGAAGACTTCGGCGAACTGGCGAAGAGCTTCTCGGAAGATCCGGGTTCGGCACTCAACGGCGGCGACATGAACTGGGTTGACCCACGTTCGCTCGTGCCTGAGTTCCGCGACGTGATGAACGAGACGCCGCAAGGCGTGGTGTCCAAGCCGTTCCAGACCCAGTTTGGCTGGCACGTGCTGGAAGTGCTGGGCCGTCGTGCCACCGACAGCACCAACCAGGCGCGCGAGCAACAGGCGATGACCGTACTGCGTAACCGCAAATACGACGAAGAGCTGCAGACCTGGCTGCGTCAGATCCGCGACGAAGCCTACGTTGAAATCAAGCTGCCTGGCGCTGACCAGGCTGCCAAGTGAAACCCCGGCGTTTCGCCCTGACGCCCGGCGAGCCTGCCGGCATTGGTCCCGACCTTTGCCTGCTGCTCGCCGCGCAGTCCCAGCCTTACCCCCTGATTGCCATCACCAGTTGCGACCTGCTCAATGAGCGGGCTGCGCAGCTGGGTGTGGCTGTCAGCCTGATTCCCGTCACCCCAGGCGCGTGGCCTGATGCCCCCGCCCCTGCCGGCAGCCTGTACGTGTGGGACACCCCTCTGCAGGCGCCCGTGGTGACCGGGCAACTGAACAAGGCCAATGGCCCGTTCGTGCTCGAAACCCTCACCCGCGCCGGGCAAGGCTGCCTGAGCGGCGACTTCGCCGGGATGATCACCGCTCCCGTGAACAAGAGCGTGATCAACGAAAGCGGCATCGCCTTTTCGGGGCACACCGAGTTTCTCGCTGAACTGACCCAGACCGAACAAGTGGTGATGATGCTCGCCACCGGTGATCTGCGCGTGGCACTGGTGACCACTCACCTGCCCCTGCGCGACATCGCCGACGCCATCACCGCGGATCGACTGGAGCGCGTCACGCGCATTCTCCACGCCGATCTGGTCAACAAGTTCGGCATCGCCCAACCGCGCATTCTGGTCTGCGGACTCAATCCCCACGCGGGCGAAAGCGGCCACTTGGGCCGCGAAGAAATCGACATCATCGAACCCACTCTGGAGCGTCTGCGCAGCGAGGGCATGGACCTGCGGGGCCCGCTGCCCGCCGACACTCTGTTTACCCCCAAATATCTGGAGCACTGCGACGCAGTGCTGGCGATGTACCACGACCAGGGCCTGCCCGTGCTGAAGTACAAAGGCTTCGGCGCCGCCGTCAACGTCACCCTTGGCCTGCCGATCATCCGCACCTCCGTGGATCACGGCACGGCGCTGGATCTGGCCGGCAGCGGCAAGATCGACACCGGCAGCCTCAAGGTCGCGCTGCACACCGCCTATCAGATGGCCGAGACACACCAATGACTGAGCAATACCAACACAAGGCGCGCAAGCGCTTCGGCCAGAACTTCCTGCACGATGCGGGCGTGATCGACAAGATCCTGCGCTCGATCCGCGCCAAGGCCGAGGACCGCATGCTGGAAATCGGCCCGGGCCAGGGTGCCCTGACCGAAGGCCTGCTGAGCAGCGGCGCGCAACTGGACGTCGTTGAGCTGGACAAGGACCTGGTGCCGATCCTGATGGGTCAGTTCAGCCACCTGCCCAACTTCAACCTGCATCAGGGCGATGCGCTGAAGTTCGACTTCAACACCCTCAACGCAGCCCCCAACATCCTGCGTGTGGTCGGCAACCTGCCGTACAACATTTCCACGCCGCTGATCTTTCACCTGCTGCAGAACGCCCACCTGATCCGCGACATGCACTTCATGCTGCAAAAGGAAGTGGTCGAGCGTCTGGCCGCAGGCCCTGGCGGTGGCGACTGGGGTCGTCTGTCGATCATGGTTCAGTACCACTGCCGCGTGGAGCACCTGTTCAACGTCGGCCCTGGCGCGTTCAACCCGCCGCCAAAAGTCGACTCGGCAATCGTTCGTCTGGTTCCGCACGAAACCCTGCCGCACCCGGCCAAGGATCACCGCCTGCTGGAGCGCGTCGTTCGCGAAGCCTTCAATCAGCGCCGCAAGACCTTGCGCAACACCCTCAAGGCCCTGCTCACGAGTGAGGAAATCACTGAGGCGGGCGTCGATGGCAGCCTGCGTCCGGAGCAACTGGATCTGGCCGCGTTCGTGCGTCTGGCCGACAAACTGGCGGACAAGCCTGTCGTCGCTTAAACCTCCGGGGACATGTCGGGTCAAAGCACTCGATGGTTTTTTACCCGTTACATGTCCTAGACTCATTCTTCTCCGGGCTTTTCCGGCTTTTTCCGCTCCCGCTTTCAAGGCCTCTTGCATGTCCGATCCTCGTTATCAGATCGACGTCAGCGTCGTCACCCGCTTTCTCTCGGAACAATCTCAGCCAGAGCAGAACCGCTTTGCCTTCGCCTACACCGTCACGGTTCACAACAACGGCGAGTTGCCAGCCAAGCTGCTGTCGCGCCACTGGGTGATCACCGACGGCGACGGCAATGTCGAAGAAGTGCGTGGCGAGGGCGTCGTGGGGCAGCAGCCGCTGATTCAGGCAGGCCAGAGCCACACCTACAGCAGCGGCACGGTCATGACCACCAAGGTCGGCAACATGCAGGGCAGCTACCAGATGCTGGCCGACGACGGCAAACGCTTCGACGCCATCATTGCTCCGTTCCGGCTGGCGGTGCCGGGGGCGCTTCACTGATGGCGGTGTATGCAGTCGGCGATCTGCAGGGGTGCCTCGAACCCCTGAAGTGCCTGCTCAAGCGCGTGTTGTTCGACTACAGCAGAGACAAACTCTGGCTGGTGGGTGACCTGGTCAACCGCGGCCCGCAGTCGCTGGAAACCCTGCGTTTTCTGTACCGCATTCGGGAATCCGTCGTCTGCGTGCTGGGCAACCATGACCTGCATCTGCTCGCCGCCGAGCGCAACATCGAGCGGCTGAAAAAGGGCGACACCCTTCGCGAGATCCTCGAAGCGCCCGATGCCAGGGAGCTGCTCGACTGGCTGCGCCAGCAAAAGCTCATGCATTACGACACCGAGCGCGACATCGCGCTGGTGCATGCCGGCATCCCGCCGCAGTGGACACTGAAAAAAGCCCTGCGCTGCGCTGAGGAAGTCGAACAAGCCCTGCGTGACGACAATCTGTTCGAGCCATTTCTGGACGGCATGTACGGCAACGAGCCCGCCAAATGGGACAAAGACCTGCATGGCATCACCCGGCTGCGCGTGATCACCAACTACTTCACGCGCATGCGCTTTTGCACCAGCGACGGCAAACTCGACCTCAAGAGCAAGGAAGGCCTGGACAGCGCGCCAGCCGGCTACGCGCCGTGGTTCAGTCACAAGGAGCGCAAGACCCGAGGCCTGAACATCATTTTCGGCCATTGGGCGGCGCTTGAAGGTCGCTGCGACGAGCCAGGCATTTACGCACTGGACACCGGTTGCGTGTGGGGCGGCGCGATGTCGATGCTCAACGTCGACACCCGTGAGCTGATCCGCTGCGACTGCGACGAGGGTGGCAATCTCGCAGCGTCGACATCTGCCGACACACTGACCGGCGACCCAAGCGCGGCCCGGCGTTAGAATCCTCTTTTTCGTTCTCGACCCTTCGAGAACCCAACGGCCCAGGAGCCCATGCCATGACCGACTTCAAACGCATCCCGCCGGAGCAGGCCCAGGCCCTGCGCGAACAAGGCGCCGTGCTGGTCGACGTACGCGACGCGCAGACGTTCGCCAGCAATCACATCCCCGACTCGCATCATCTGGACAACCATTCGATCGCCGACTTCATCCGCAATGCCGACCTCGACAAGCCACTCGTCGTCGTCTGCTATCACGGCAACTCAAGCCAGAGCGCGGCGGCCTATCTTGTAGGTCAGGGCTTCTCCGAGGTCTACAGCATGGACGGCGGTTTCGAGCTGTGGAAAAACACATTCCCGACCGAAACCGCGCAAGGCTGATCGAAAAATATTTTTTCAGGGCGCCAAGCCGCGTTCTACGCGGCCTCGCGCGTCGAACTGACGAACGGCTGCACTTCATTCATACGCCTTCCTTCTTTCTGTGTGCGAATCCGAACTATCCTTGTCCTCAGGCCATCCGAATCAGGGGAGAGCCGGTACACCGGCGCGTGGGTCATCGGTAGCTACTTTTATGGTGTTTGGGGGGTAAATGACCGCTGAGTGATCAGCAGTCATCCAGCATCGACTGACGATCCGCCGCCGGCTCCACGTATCGAGCGAGGTGACGTCATGAGTATTTTTAGCCACTTCCAACAACGCTTTGAGTCCACCCGCCAGGAAGAGCTCTCGCTACAGGAGTATCTAGAGCTCTGCAAAACCGA
>CAURWS010000063.1:0-11140 GCA_963528485.1 uncultured Pseudomonas sp.
ATCGTCTGCCTGCTGACGGCGATCCGGCTGCGCACGTCCTGGCCTGTGACCGAGCTGGAATACGCCGTGCAGTTGGCCTTCGATCTGTTTATCCACAGCGCATTGCTGTTCTATTCGGGCGGCTCGACCAACCCGTTCGTCTCCTATTATCTGGTGCCGCTGACCATCGCGGCGGTCACGCTGCCGTGGCGCTATTCGCTGATCCTGTCGGGCATCGCGCTGGCGCTCTATACGCTGATGCTGGCCAATTTCTACCCTATCGATCCCGTCGCCTTCGCCCGCGAAAAACTGCAGATCTACGGCATGTGGCTGAGTTTTGCGCTGGCCGCAGGCGTGATCACGTTCTTTGCCGCACGCATGGCCGAAGAGCTGCGTCGTCAGGAGCAGATGCGCGCGCTGCGTCGCGAAGAGGGCGCGCGGGACCAGCAATTGCTGGCGGTAGCCACCGAGGCGGCTGGCGCGGCCCACGAACTGGGCACGCCGCTGGCGACCATGAGCGTGCTGCTCAAGGAAATGCAGCAGGACCACAAGGACCCCGCGCTGCAGGACGACCTGTCGGTGCTGCAGGACCAGGTCAAGCTGTGCAAGGAAACCCTGCAGCAACTGGTGCGCGCTGCCGAGGCCAATCGGCGCATGGCGGTGCAGGATCAGACCGTCACTCACTGGCTCGATCAGGCGCTCAATCGCTGGCACCTGATGCGGCCCGAAGCCACCTATCGCTTTCAGCGTCTGGGGCAGGGTGATGTACCGATGGTCGCGCCGGCTCCCGACCTGACCCAGGCGCTGCTGAACTTGCTCAACAACGCCGCCGACGCCTGCCACGAGGGGCTGGAGGTGAATCTGGACTGGAACGCGGTGGAGATCAGCATCACCATTCGCGATCACGGTGCCGGTGTGCCGCTGGCGGTGGCCGAACAGATCGGCAAACCGTTTTTTACCACCAAGGGCAAAGGTTTCGGCCTGGGCCTGTTTCTGAGCAAGGCCAGCGTTACCCGCGCAGGCGGCTCGGTGAAACTCTATCCTCACGAGGAAGGCGGCACGCTCACCGAGCTGCGCCTGCCCCGGAACGCGACAGGAGATGAAGCATGACTGATGAAATCCAGGCCGAAGGCGAAGAACTGCCGCACCTGTTGCTGGTGGACGACGACGCCACCTTTACCCGCGTCATGGCCCGTGCGATGGCGCGCCGTGGTTTTCGCGTCAGCACCGCAGGTTCGGCCGAAGAAGGCCTGACCCTGGCGCAGCAGGACATTCCTGACTACGCCACGGTCGACCTGAAGATGGAAGGCGACTCGGGTCTGGTACTGCTGCCCAAGCTGCTGGAACTGGACCCGGAAATGCGTGTCCTGATACTGACCGGTTATTCGAGCATCGCCACCGCGGTCGAAGCCATCAAGCGCGGCGCCTGCAACTATTTGTGCAAGCCGGCCGATGCCGATGACGTGCTGGCCGCGCTGCTGTCCGAGCACGCCGATCTGGACACGCTGGTGCCGGAAAACCCGATGTCCGTGGACCGCCTGCAGTGGGAACACATTCAGCGGGTGCTGACCGAGCATGAGGGCAATATTTCGGCCACGGCGCGGGCCTTGGGGATGCATCGACGTACTTTGCAACGCAAGTTGCAGAAGCGCCCGGTGCGCCGCTAAGCGAGGATCGCTGGTTAAAGATTTATTCATGGAAGACCGTGTGTGGCGTCTGGCACATTGAGGCCAACGCCACTAAATGCCTGTCGTCGAGCCATTGCCATGAATGTTGATATTGATGAAACCAGGGTCAATGACGCTGTGACCGGGAGTTTTTTTTCCCGGGTCTGGAAACTGGTCACGCCGTACTGGCGTAGCGAAGAAAAGGGCATGGCCTGGGTCCTGCTGATTGCCGTAATCGCGCTGTCGCTGTTCAGCGTGTTCATTTCCGTACTGGTTAACAGCTGGTATCGCGACTTCTACAACGCGCTGCAAAACAAGGATCTCGGGGCATTCACCCACTTGATCCTGTATTTCTGCGGCATCGCCGCCATCGCCATTCTCGGCGCGGTGTACCGCCTCTACCTCACGCAAATGCTGACCATCCGCTGGCGTCGCTGGCTCACCGAAAAGCACTTCGCCAAGTGGCTGGCCCACAAGAACTACTACCGGCTGGAGCAGGGCGGTTACACCGACAACCCTGACCAACGTCTGTCCGAAGACCTCAACAACTTCACCTCCGACACCCTGAGCCTGAGCCTTGGCCTGTTGCGCACGGTCGTCAGCCTGGTGTCGTTTTCGGTGATCCTCTGGGGCGTGTCCGGCAGCATCGAGCTGTTTGGCATCACTATTCCCGGCTACATGTTCTGGGCCGCGCTGCTGTACGCCGCGGTCGGCAGCTGGCTGACCCACCTGATCGGCAGACGCCTGATCGGCCTGAGCAACCAGCAACAGCGCTATGAAGCCGACATGCGTTTCTCGCTGGTGCGGGTGCGTGAAAACGCCGAGAGCATTGCCCTGTCCGACGGCGAGGCCAACGAGAATCAGCGTCTGAGCGCGCGCTTCGGCATGGTCTGGAGCAATTTCTGGACGATCATGAAGGTGCAGAAGCGCCTGACGTTCTTCACCGCCGGCTACTCGCAGATCGCCATCGTCTTCGCCTTCGTCGTGGCAGCGCCGCGCTATTTTGCCGGCAAGATCGAGCTGGGCGAGCTGATGCAGATCAACTCGGCGTTCGGCAACGTGCAGGAGAACTTCAGCTGGTTCATCGACGCGTATACCCAGTTGGCGTCGTGGCGTGCGACCTGTGATCGTCTGCTCAGCTTTCGTCAGGCCATGGACGACAACGAAGCCCGTGTGCCGGCCATCAAGGTCAGCCATGAGAGCAACGCGCTGCATGTGCAGGGGCTGGAACTGTCGCTGATCGGCGGCCGTCAACTGCTGAACAACGCCAACATCGACATCGCGGCGGGCGAGAAAGTCATGCTCAGCGGTCGTTCCGGCAGCGGCAAGAGTACGCTGCTGCGGGCCATGGGCGGGCTGTGGAGTGAAGGCCATGGCGCGGTGAAACTGCCAGCCAAGCGCGCGTTCTTCCTGCCACAAAAACCTTACCTGCCCATCGGCACCCTGCGCGAAGCCTTGAGTTATCCACAAGCGCCGGAAGTGTACCCGGCCGAGCGTTTCGCCCAGGTGCTGGAAACCTGCCGCCTGAGCCATCTGGTGCCGCGTCTGGACGAAAGCAATCACTGGCAGCGCATGCTCTCACCGGGTGAGCAGCAGCGGGTGGCGTTTGCTCGCGCGCTGTTGTTCGCCCCGGACTGGCTGTACCTCGACGAAGCCACCTCGGCCATGGACGAAGAAGACGAGGCTGCGCTGTATCAGGCGTTGATCGACGAACTACCGGGCGTGACCCTGCTCAGCATCGGTCATCGCAGCAGCCTCAAGCGCTTCCATCGACGTCATGTGCGCATCGACCAGGGACAGTTGAAGGAGCAGGCGGTCGCCGAGTCGACCCTTTGACGGGTTTTTGAAGGCCGATCTGCCGCAAAAACCTACGAACTCGCCGGGTTTGTTATGTGATCGTACAACCCGGTGAGCTATGATTAGTCTTTCACCGTATTTTAGAGACGCATGTTGGATATGGAAAATCAGAGTGCTCCGCCTCGCGCACGCAGAAAGCACCGCAGCCTTGCTCAGGAGTTGGTCACCGAACTCTCCGAGCGCATTCGCAATGGCGAGCTGAAACGCGGCGACAAATTGCCCACCGAATCCGCAATCATGGAAGAGCAGGGCGTCAGTCGCACGGTCGTCCGTGAGGCGATTTCCCGTCTGCAGGCGTCCGGCCTGGTCGAAACCCGCCATGGCATCGGCACCTTCGTGCTCGACACCCCAAGCCCGAGCGGCTTTCGTATTGACCCTGCAACCATCGTCACCCTGCGCGACGTATTGGCGATTCTTGAGTTGCGTATCAGCCTTGAAGTCGAGTCTGCAGGCCTGGCGGCGCAACGTCGTTCGACCGAGCAACTGGCTGCCATGCGCGCCGCCCTTGATGCCCTCAACGAAAGCGCGTCCCACGCCAGCGATGCGGTCGGCGCGGACTTCCAGTTCCACATGGCGATTGCGCTGTCCACCGGCAACCGTTATTTCACCGACATCATGAATCACCTGGGCACCAGCATCATCCCGCGGACCCGGTTGAATTCCGCGCGTCTGGCCCATGACGATCAGCAGCACTATATGAACCGTCTGAGCCGCGAACACGAAGAAATCTACGACGCCATCGCCCGCCAGGACTCCGACGCCGCCCGCGCCGCGATGCGCCTGCACCTGACCAACAGCCGCGAGCGGTTGCGTCACGCCCACGAAGAAGCCGAGTCGCAGCGGGCGTGAGGTCGTATGACCTGATGTGAGTCGCTTCGCATTGTGAAGTCGGCAGGTTTGATTCTGGCCGAAGGCCGTAGTCCAGCTTGCTGACGAGCTGGTGCGTAGCGCCAGCAAAACCGGCCACCGCGACCTTCCTGACACACCGCATTGATTGGTTTTACTGCCGGTTCCCGGCAGATCGTCAGCAAGCTGGACGCCTACGGGCTCCGCCCCGAATCAAAAGCCCTCGCGTCTTTTTCCCTGCGCAACCACCGCTCATCCCCTCCCCACAGAAATAATTCGCCCCCCCTATTGAGAGATGTCATTCCTAGTTGTACGATGACTTACGACATCAGCGCAGGTCTGGTGATCCATTCACACAATAAGCTTCCCAGGGTGTTCGAATAATGAATCCACAAGAACTGAAGTCCATCCTCTCCCACGGTCTGCTGTCTTTTCCGGTTACCGATTTCAATGCCCAGGGCGACTTCCATCGCGCTGGCTATATCAAGCGTCTGGAGTGGCTGGCCCCGTACGGCGCCTCGGCCCTGTTCGCCGCTGGCGGCACCGGTGAGTTCTTCTCCCTGAGCGGCAGTGAGTACTCCGACATCATCAAGACTGCCGTCGACACCTGCGAAAAGACTGTGCCAATCCTGGCCGGCGTAGGTGGCCCGACCCGTCAGGCGATCCAGCAGGCTCAAGAAGCCGAGCGTCTGGGTGCCAAAGGCTTGCTGCTGCTGCCTCACTACCTGACCGAAGCCAGTCAGGACGGCGTTGCCCGTCACGTTGAAGAAGTGTGCAAGTCGGTCAAGATCGGCGTTGTCGTCTACAACCGTAACGTTTGCCGCCTGACCCCGGTTCTGCTGGAGCAACTGGCCGAGCGCTGCCCGAACCTGATCGGCTACAAGGACGGTCTGGGCGATATCGAGCTGATGGTTTCGATCCGCCGTCGTCTGGGCGACCGCTTCTCCTACCTGGGTGGTTTGCCGACCGCTGAAGTCTACGCCGCGGCCTACAAGGCGCTGGGCGTGCCGGTCTACTCCTCGGCGGTGTTCAACTTCGTGCCGAAACTGGCGATGGACTTCTACCATGCGATCGCCAAAGACGATCACGCCACCGTTGGCAAGCTGATCGACGACTTCTTCCTGCCTTACCTGGACATCCGTAACCGTAAATCCGGCTACGCCGTCAGCATCGTCAAGGCAGGCGCTAAAATCGCCGGCTACGACGCAGGTCCAGTCCGCGCGCCGCTGACCGACCTGACGGCAGAAGAGTTCGAAATGCTCGCTGCACTGATGGACAAACAAGGCCAGCAGTAATCACGACCTTACGCAAAACCGCTGAGCGATCAGCGGTTTTTTGCCGTCGGGGCTCGTTAACCCGGGCAGGCACGTTCTTACTTTCCGTGTCAGGCCATTCGCGCAGGCAAGGTTGCCCGCGTGTGAGTTTTACCCCAGGCGTCACCCTGGCTACAGCTTGTAAGCAACAAGGCTTCAATCGCATCTGAATTTAGGGGCAGAGGCGAGCAGCACACACATAAAAGATCGTTTAACCCGCGCAAAAAAATAATTAGTGGGAGTTTCGAACATGCAAAAAACCAAGCCGACTCACGTCCGCTATTTGATCCTGCTCATGCTGTTTCTGGTGACCACGATCAACTACGCCGACCGTGCCACCATCGCTATCGCCGGCTCCAGTCTGCAAAAAAGCCTCGGCATCGACGCCGTCACCCTCGGTTACATCTTCTCCGCCTTTGGCTGGGCCTACGTGGCCGGTCAGATCCCTGGCGGCTGGCTGCTCGACCGCTTCGGTTCGAAAAAGATCTACGCTCTGAGCATCTTCACCTGGTCGCTGTTCACCGTGCTGCAAGGCTATGTCGGTGAGTTCGGTCTCTCTACCGCCATCGTTGCGCTGTTCATGCTGCGCTTTTTGGTGGGCCTGGCCGAAGCGCCGTCCTTCCCCGGCAACGCGCGCATCGTTGCGGCCTGGTTCCCGACCTCCGAACGCGGCACTGCCTCGGCGATCTTCAACTCGGCGCAATACTTCGCCACCGTGCTGTTCGCCCCGATCATGGGCTGGATCGTCTTCACCTTCGGCTGGCAGCATGTGTTCATCGTGATGGGCGCCATCGGTATCGTGTTCTCGCTGATCTGGCTGAAAGTCATCCACAGCCCGCGCAACCACCCGATGATCAACAAGGCCGAGCTCGATCACATCGCCAACAATGGCGGCATGGTCGACATGGACAACGACAAGGGCAAAGGCAAGAGCGGCGGCCCGAAATGGGACTACGTCAAGCAACTGCTGACCAACCGCATGATGCTGGGTATCTATCTGGCGCAGTACTGCATCAACGGCATCACCTACTTCTTCCTGACCTGGTTCCCGGTGTACCTGGTGCAGGAGCGCGGCATGACCATCCTCAAGGCCGGTTTTATCGCCTCGTTGCCGGCCATCTGCGGTTTCGTCGGTGGCGTGCTGGGCGGGATCATTTCCGACTGGCTGCTGCGTCGCGGCAAATCCCTGACCTTCGCCCGCAAGGCGCCGATCATCGGCGGTCTTCTGCTGTCGACCTCCATCGTGACCTGCAACTACGTCGACATCGAATGGGTCGTGGTGGGCTTCATGGCACTGGCCTTCTTCGGCAAGGGCGTGGGCGCACTGGGCTGGGCGGTGATGTCCGACGCCTCGCCGAAACAGATCGCCGGTTTGAGCGGCGGTCTGTTCAACATGTTCGGTAACATCGCGTCGATCACCACCCCGATCGTCATCGGCTACATCATCAGCTCCACCGGCTCGTTCAAATGGGCACTGGTGTTCGTCGGCGCCAACGCGCTGGTGGCGGTGATCAGCTACGTATTCATCGTGGGCGAGATCAAACGTGTGGAATTGAAAGACACCCCAACGCAGGGTGATGTGCGGGCCAGCAACGTCGGCGAAGTTTCTCAGGCCAAAAGCTGAGTCCGAGTGAAAAAACGAGGAAAACCGTGATGAACTTGATTCAACATGCCGACTCGCCACGTTACATCCGCTTGCATGAGCGCGATAACGTTGTCGTCGTGGTCAATGACCAGGGCGTACCGGCGGGAACTGAATTCGACAATGGTCTGGTGACCATCGATAACGTGCCGCAAAGCCACAAGGTCAACACCGTGGACATTCCCGAAGGCGGGGCGGTGATTCGTTACGGGCAGACCATCGGGTATGCCCTGCAACCGATTCCGCGCGGCAGTTGGGTCAAGGAAGATCAATTGCGCATGCCGAGCGCGCCACCGCTGGACAGCCTGCCGCTGTCCACCGATGTGCCGGGCCGTGGCGAGCCGCTGGAAGGCTTTACCTTCGAGGGTTATCGCAACGCCGACGGCACCGTTGGCACGCGTAACATTCTCGGGATTACCACCACGGTTCAGTGTGTCACTGGTGTGCTCGACTTTGCGGTCAAGCGCATCCGCGAGGAGCTGATGCCCAAGTACCCGAACGTCGATGACGTAGTGGCCATCACCCACACCTATGGCTGTGGCGTGGCGATCACCGCCAAGGACGCGTACATCCCGATTCGCACCGTGCGCAACCTGGCGCGCAACCCGAACCTGGGCGGCGAAGCACTGGTGATCGGTCTGGGCTGCGAGAAATTGCAGGCCGAGCAGGTCATGCATCAGAACGACCCGTCGGTCGATCTGAGCGATGAGTGGATGTATCGCCTGCAGGATTCGAAACACGGTTTCAACGAAATGATCGAGCAGATCATGGAGCTTGCCGAAGTGCGTTTGAAGAAGCTCGATCAGCGTCGTCGCGAAACCGTGCCGGCCTCCGAGCTGATTCTGGGCATGCAGTGCGGCGGCAGCGATGCGTTTTCCGGCATTACCGCCAACCCGGCGCTGGGCTATGCCTCGGACCTGCTGCTGCGCGCAGGCGCGACCGTAATGTTCTCGGAAGTGACCGAAGTGCGTGACGCCATCTACCTGCTCACCTCCCGCGCCGAAACCACCGAAGTGGCCGAAGAGCTGGTGCGCGAGATGGACTGGTACGACCGTTACCTGGCCAAGGGCGAAGCCGACCGCAGCGCCAACACTACGCCGGGCAACAAGAAGGGCGGGTTGTCGAACATTGTCGAGAAGTCCCTGGGGTCGATCGTCAAATCCGGCAACAGCGCGATCAACGGGGTGCTGGGCCCTGGCGAGCGGGTCAATCGCAAAGGGCTGATCTTCTGTGCGACGCCTGCGAGCGATTTCGTCTGCGGCACGCTGCAACTGGCCGCCGGCATGAACCTGCACGTGTTCACCACCGGGCGTGGCACGCCGTATGGCCTGGCGATGTCACCGGTGGTGAAGGTCTCGACCCGCACCGAACTGGCCCATCGCTGGCCGGATCTGATCGACATCGACGCCGGGCGTATCGCCACCGGTCGCGCGAGCATCGAGGACCTGGGCTGGGAGCTGTTCCATTTCTACCTCGATGTCGCCAGCGGGAAGAAGAAGACCTGGACCGAGCACTACCGTTTGCACAACGACATCACCCTGTTCAACCCGGCGCCGATTACCTGACAGGTACCGGTATTGCTCCTCTGTAGCAGCCTGGCCGGGCTGCTACGCACGCGAATTTCGCTCGTCGCCCGTTGGTCACTTGCACGGGACGCCCCTGAACTTCAACGCACGCGCACCTATCCTTATTGAATGCCTCTGGAAAGCGCTCTGGCTTGCGGGCCAAGGAGAAGTTCATGCGTGCACTGACGTATCACGGCGCCCACGATGTGCGGGTGGAGACGGTGGCCGATCCGGTCATTCAGCAAGCCGATGATGTGCTGTTGAAAGTCACCGCCACCGCCATTTGCGGCTCTGATCTGCACCTGTATCGCGGCAAGATCCCGGCCACGGAGCAGGGCGATATCTTTGGCCATGAGTTCATGGGCATTGTCGAGGAAGTGGGGCCACAGGTGACGGCAGTCAAGCCGGGGGATCGCGTGGTGATCCCTTTCGTTATCGCCTGTGGCAGCTGTTTTTTCTGTCAGATGGAAGCCTTCGCTGCCTGCGAAACCACTAACACGGGGCGTGGGGCGATTCTGAACAAGAAGTCGATCGCGCCCGGTGCGGCGCTGTTCGGCTACAGCCATCTGTACGGCGGTGTGCCGGGCGGCCAGGCCGAATACGTGCGTGTGCCGAAGGGCAATGTCGGGCCGTTCAAGGTGCCGGGGTCGCTGGCGGACGAGAAGGTGCTGTTCCTGTCAGACATTCTGCCCACGGCCTGGCAGGCCGTGCTCAATGCGGGTGTGGGAAAAGGCTCCAGCGTGGCCATTTACGGCGCAGGCCCTGTAGGGCTGTTGAGCGCTGCCTGCGCGAAAATGCTCGGCGCCGAGAAGATCTTCATGGTCGACCATCACGCCTACAGGCTCGCCTACGCGCAGTTCACCTATGGCGCGATCCCGATCAATTTCGATGAAGACGACGACCCGGCCGACACCATCATCCGCCAGACCCCGGGCATGCGCGGGGTCGATGCGGTGATCGACGCGGTAGGCTTCGAAGCCAAGGGCAGCACCACCGAAACCATTCTCGCCACCCTCAAGCTCGAAGGCAGCAGCGGCAAGGCGCTGCGTCAGTGCATCGCTGCCGTGCGCAGAGGCGGGACGGTGAGTGTGCCGGGTGTGTATTCGGGGTTCATCCACGGCTTCATGTTTGGCGATGCCTTCGACAAGGGCCTGACCTTCAAGATGGGCCAGACCCACGTGCATCGCTATCTACCCGGGCTGCTGACGCTGATCGAAGAGGGCGTGCTGGCTCCCGAGGCGATCATCACCCATCGGCTGTCCCTGGAAGAGGCGGCGGAAGGCTACAAAATTTTCGACAAGCGCGAAGAGGATTGCCGCAAGATCATCCTCACGCCGGGGTTTGACAGCCGGGTGGATGCGTCGGCCAATGGTGGGGATGTGTGGGTATAGCTCCATGACGTTCAAACCGTTCAGTGGGAGTGAGCTTGCTCACGAAAGCTCGCGGCCGGCCAATAGAAATGGGCGCTTGTTCAGGCGTCCCCGTGAGCAAGCGCACTCCCACAAGGAGCATGCTTGCCCAAGATCCGGCATCACGAATACGCCGCCGAATGATGCGGGTAATCCACCAATCTCGAACCGATGACCATTTCGCTGATCCAGTCCGTCAGCAGCGTCGTGTAGGCGTGCTGGCTGGTGTCACTGCTCAGCCCGTGGTCCGCGCCATCGAGCAGCCGATAGGTCAGCGAGTGCGCCAGGTCGAATGCCGTGCGATAGCTCATCAGGGTGGCGTGGGGTACGTAGTCATCCTGCTCGGATTCGACCAGCAACACATCCCCCTTGAAATCCTTGCACGCCGCCAGGGCGCGGTTATCTGCAGCGGTGACGGCCGAGCGCCGGTAGTGCGCCAGTTTGTCCCGGTCCAGCGCCTGCTTGGGCATGTCCCAGTCGGCGTCCCAGTACAGCGCGGGCACCCGCAGGGCCAGCCATTTGACCGGGCGCATGGCGCTGAGAATCGTCGCCAGATACCCGCCGTAACTGCTGCCGATCACGGCAATGGCGTTGTTATCCACAGCCGGGTGGCTGGCCAGGCGGTCGTAGGCGGCCAGCAGGTCTTCCATGCTGTGCTCGCGAGAGACCGAGGCGCGCATTTCGTGGGTGCGCTCATGGCCGCGCAGGTCGAAGGTCAGACACACGCAGCCCAGACCCGTGATGTTCTTGGCCCGCGCCAGGTCGCGCTGTTGGCTGCCGCCCCATCCGTGGACGAACAGGATGCCCGGCATTTTCGCGCCGGGGGTGAGGATGGTGCCGGAAATGGTGTCGTCGCTGACGC
>CAURWS010000064.1:0-11096 GCA_963528485.1 uncultured Pseudomonas sp.
GCCTTCCAGTCATAGCCCCACCGCACCTGCGGCGGCAGCGACATGAGGATCGATTCGGTACGCCCCCCCGATTGCAGGCCAAACAGCGTCCCGCGGTCGTACACCAGGTTGAACTCAACATAGCGGCCACGGCGGAATTCCTGGAATTCGCGCTGCTGAGGCGTGTAAGGCGTGGCCTTGCGACGCTGCACGATCGGCAGGTACGCATCGACGAAGGCGTCGCCGATGGCGCGCAGGAAAGCGAAGCTGGTATCGAAGTCCCACTCGTTCAGGTCATCGAAGAACAGGCCGCCGACGCCGCGCGGCTCGTTGCGGTGCTTGATGTGGAAGTAGCGATCGCACCAGGCCTTGTAACGCGGGTAAACGTCCGCGCCGAACGGCGCACAGGCCTGCTCGGCGACGCGGTGCCAGTGAATGCAGTCTTCCTCGACGCCGTAATAAGGTGTCAGATCGAAGCCGCCACCAAACCACCAGACCGGCTCCTCGCCTTCTTTTTCGGCGATGAAGAAACGCACGTTGGCGTGGGAGGTCGGAATGTGTGGGTTGTGCGGATGCATCACCAGCGAAACGCCCAGGGCTTCGAAGCCGCGACCGGCGAGTTCCGGGCGATGGGCGCTGGCCGAAGGTGGCAGGCCGCTGCCGAAAACGTGAGAGAAATTGACGCCGCCCTTCTCGAAGACGTCGCCGTTCTCGACCACGCGGGTGCGTCCACCGCCGCCGGCCGGGCGTTCCCAGGCGTCTTCGACGAAGCGGGCGCTGCCGTCTTCGTGCTCAAGAGCGGCGCAGATCCGGTCTTGCAGATCCAGCAGGTAGGCTTTGACGGCGTCAGTTCGAAAGGACATGGCAGTACCTTGTAATCACGGTGCTTCGAAATTGGCGCGTAGCATACACCTGCCAGCCCTGCGCCGCAGTTGACGAAGACCGAACGAAGGCGTCCGATAGGCCTTTTACGACATCCAGTTTTGTTCCAGCAGTTTCGATCCATGACGGAGAAAGCAAATGGCAAAGCGTATCCAGTTCCGCGCTCACGGCGGCCCTGAAGTCCTCGAATACGTTGATTTCGAACCGGCCCAGCCAGGCCCGAACGACGTGCTCGTGCGCAACAAAGCGATTGGCGTCAATTTCATCGAAACCTATTTCCGCACCGGCCTCTACCCTGTGGCTGCGATGCCGTCGGGCCTGGGTAACGAAGGCGCGGGCATCGTCGAAGCGGTCGGCAGCGAGGTCACCCACGTCAAGGTCGGCGATCGCGTCGGCTACGGCACCGGCCCCTTGGGCAGCTACGCGGAGCTGCACCTGACGCCCGCTGCCAACATCGTCAAGCTGCCCGACGACATCAGCTTCGAACAGGCCGCCGCGATCATGCTCAAGGGCCTGACCGTGCAGTACCTGTTCCGCCAGACCTACGAAATCCGCCCTGAAGAAACCATTCTGTTCCACGCCGCCGCCGGTGGCGTCGGCTCCATTGCCTGCCAATGGGCCAAGGCGGTGGGCGTGAAACTGATCGGTACCGTCAGCTCCCCGGAAAAAGCCGCCCACGCCAAGGCCAACGGTGCCTGGGCCGTGATCGACTACAGCAAGGAAGACGTGGCCAAGCGCGTGCTTGAGCTGACGGACGGCAAGAAAGTAGCCGTTGTCTACGACGGCGTCGGCAAGGACACCTGGGAAACGTCGCTGGATTGCCTGGAGTTGCGCGGCCTGCTGGTCAGCTTCGGCAACGCCTCAGGCGCGGTGACGGGGGTGAATCTGGGCGTATTGGCGCAGAAGGGCTCGCTGTACGTGACCCGCCCGACCCTGGGCTCCTACGCCAACAGCCCTGATGCGCTGCAGGCGATGGCCGATGAGGTGTTCGCGATGGTCAGCAGTGGCAAGGTGAAGGTCGATGAACTGCGCAAGTTCGACCTCAAAGACGCTGCCAAGGCCCACACCGAGCTGTCGGGGCGACGCACCACGGGTTCGATCATTCTGGTGCCTTGATCCAGGCATAGTCCCGCTTCTGCCCGGTGGCCGTCATGGCCTGCGGGCAGAATCAGGCTTTAAGGCAACTCAATCCCGCCTGCCGCCTTGTGCAGCGCCCGCAGGTGCTCGCCGACCTGCTTGAGGTTGTCTTCGGTGGCGGCAATTTCCGCCGCTCGGTCAGGCTCCAGCAGCGCCCTCACCTCTTTATCCAGATCGCCGCTCAGCCGTTGCAATTGCTTCTGGCGCTGGTTGCTTTCGGCCTCCAGACGTCCCCACTCGCCTTCCTGCGGCAGGCCATACCCGCCGCTGCCGAGCAATTCGGCCGGACGGCTGAGAAAGCCGCTGTTGGCCAGGATGTCCTGCAGGGTGCCGGTGGCCTGGGACACGCGGTTGTCCTTCTTCTCCACCGCGCTCAGGTAACGCTGCTTGACCTCATCCTGCGCCAGCAACAACTGGCGACGCATGCTCGCCTGTTCCAGCAGCAGCATCGCTGCGCTGGCGCGCAGATCGGCCTTGGCGAAGTACGGTTGGCGTTCTTTCGCAGGCAGCGCCAGCCAGTCTTCCACCGAAGTCTCTTTGACCTGAGTGGTCTTGCGCAACACATCGAACATGGCCTGATAGCGGTCGCGGTACGAGTCGAAGCGATACCCCATGCGCAATGCTTTTTTCGGGTCGTCCAGCACGCTGGTATCGGCCAGCCCCCTGCCCTTGAGCACTTCCAGCAAGCCGTTGGGCATGATGCTGTCCAGGCCGATCAGCTTTGGATTATGGGTGCCGCTGCGCAACAGTTTGAGGTTTTCCACCGCGCAGTTATTGGACAGGAACCAGTAGTTGCCGTCGTAGGCCCAGTGCATCTCGGCGGCGTGCTGCACCAGCCCGTCGATTTCCTGCCGCGACAGTTTCAGCGGCACCGAGGCCAGGCTGCGCAGCTCGGTCTTGGTGTATTCATCGATCACCTGCCCCAGCGGCAACACGAACAACCGCGACGGGTACGCGCCGGTCAGGCCGCTCCAGCTGGACAGTTGCAGGTCGTTGACGAAGGCGCGGTAGGACAGCACCAGATGCTGATCCAGATCCAGGCGGCAATCCGGCCCGCGCGGGCGGCCCGGTTTGCAGATGACCAGCCGCAACATGCTGTGGCCCCAGCGGCTCACCAGATTCTGGTTGGCTTCGGCCAGCAGGTAATCGACCTCGTACACGCGCTCGGGGTCGAGCTTGCCCAGCGGCTCGCGGGCGAAGTCGTTACCGGCATTGAGATAGGGATATGACGTCGGGCATTGGGCCTTGTCGGCGGGCGCCCAGTTGAACTGCTGCTTGTAGTAGTCGTAGAGCGCAGGGCGACGGCAGGCGTAGGTCGGGTCCAGGAGGAAGTACTCCATGTTCACCGCGACGAATTCCAGCGGGCTGCTGATCTCGTAAATGTCGGGGCTGCGGGCCACCTGGCCGTTGCGCTCCTCGCGGTCCCCTCTGCGCCCCACATATTGCGGCCAGCCTGCGAGGTCGAGCAGGCGCGGGTCGTCGCTCAGGGTGAAACGCCGGTCGGTCTGGCCCCGGCAGCTGTCACGCAGGCCGATCTTGCCGACGCTGTTGCCCTGACGCGCGCACGCAATGATCAGCTTGCGGTCCTCGGGGGACCAAAGCCGGGCGTGATCATAAATGTGGGTCAGTTCGTGCAGCACGGTAGCGAGCATTTCTTCGCGCACGGTGCCGTGGGGGCGATTGGTCCTGGTAGTGGCTGCGCTGCCGTCGGTCAGGCCCGCCAACAGGCGTTGATTCAGGTCCAGGCGATAAGGCCCGTCGGCGCGTCCATAGGCGTTGGACGGCATGTCGTCGGTCCAGTGGACTTCGACGTTGCGGTCCAGCTTGCTGACGAACATCGGCGGCAGGTGCGCCATGGCTTCGTCGAGCAGCGTCTGGCTGGCTTTCTGCTGTGCAGGATCGAGCCCATCGGTGTGCAGCGACAGCCTCAGGTCGGCGAAGGCGCTCGTGCCGATCAGCGAGAGCGCCGACGCCAGCAGCCAGACGGCTACACGCCTCACAGTGCGAGGATGGCTTCGGCGAGGTCCTGGTCACTGGCATTGCGGGCTTCTGGCAGACGCTCGCGCAGGGTGGCGAACGCGGCATCCAGGCGAGCGCCGTGGATGTTGCCATTGGTGGCGACGTAGCTGGCGGCGTCGTCCTGGGCTTCGACGATCATTTTCCAGTTGCGCACCGAGGACGTGGTATCGGAAGTGAAATCGACGCTGCGGCCCAGCGCGCGAACAACGATGTTACTGGTGGCTTTGAGGGTTTGCGCGTGCGCAACATCGGTCAGCAACAGCAGGCCGAGTGCGGCGGCGATCAGCGGGGTACGCATGGAACGGCTCCAGAATACAGAAGGGGCAAAGTGATTATTGGACGAGGATTGCCTGCGCCAGTTCAAGGTCACTGGCATGAAGTTTTGGTGTGGTTTGACGCAGATACATCAACGCCGACTCCAGTTGTGCTCCTCGCAGTTGGCCATCAGTGGCAATGAACGCTGCTGCATCATCCTGGGCGGCAAGTATCAGTTTGTTATCGAAAGGCCCGGTCGTCACCTGGCTGGTGGCGTATCCGATCTTGATCAGGCTTTGTGTGGTTGTGTCCGACGCGTGAGCCTGGGTGATGCACATCAGGCTGGCAGTCGCTGCAATCAACAGGCGAGTCAATGAATGCATGAGTCTTCGGTAATGGCAAAACGAGTCGCAAGGCTAGCGCAATGCCCCGGCCAGAGCCAGTGAAGGTGCCGGGACAAGCGTTGCGAAAGCTGTCGCGATGCTGAATCAGATCGCCAGAATCGCCTGGGCCAACTGTGCGTCGGTGGCGTTCAGGCCCGGGCTGACCTCACGAATGTGGGCAAAGGCGCCTTCCAGGTGTACGCCGCGGATATCGCCGTTGCTGGCGACAAAGCTGGCCGCGTCGTCGCGGGCGGCGAGGACGATCTTGTCGTCATGGAAGGAGGAGGAGATTTTCGACGTGGCGTTGGACGACGCATCCAGCGCACGTACGAGGGTGTCAGTGGTAACCACGAAGCTCGAAGCCTGGGCTCCGGTGGCCGCGATCAACAGGGCAGCTGCACTCAACAGACGAAGACGAGACATGTTTGAACTCCAAGAGGGGCAAATCGAAAACCACACGCGCGAATCGGCGAAGAGCAGAACGGTCTCGCAGGCGATGGGGCAAAAAGTGGTGCAAGACTAGCGTATGCGGGGCTGTGAGAACTATCAGGGCGAATGGCCAGCTGTGCAAGCGCTGATCGGGTTGCACGTCTGTAAGCCGCGTCGCTTGTGCACTGTACCTGCCTAATGTGTAATTCTGAAAACTGTACTGATTGCAGCGTTCCCACCGCTTGCATTCCAAATCCAGGTCTCCAGAAACGACAAAACCCGTCAGCAGTCACCTGCGACGGGTTTTGATCGAGAATTCAGGTTGCTGGTGAGAGGCACGTAGCCTGGGACCAGCAGACGCTCACTTAGCGCCAGAACGGCTTGCTCAGCTCTTCGTAACGCTGGGATTCGCTGATACCGGCGTCAGCCAGCAGACGAGCATCCAGACGAGCCAGTTGATGGCGGCTGGACAGACGACGCTGCCAGAGCATCAGGTTGGCGAACATGCGCAGCGGCAGGGAGCCTTGAGCAGATTTAGCGGTGTCTTCGTAGAACAGTTCGGAACTTACGGTGCGTTCCATGGTGCTTCTTCCTTCCGCTTGTGGCGGGATTAGAGAGTGACTTGATTGGTGCCCATCTTCCTCTCGTTGCTGCCCTCTCTCCAGACACAGTTCACTTGTATTGTGCTGCTCCAGTTAACTGTGAGAGAGCACTGTTTTGTTCATATATGGGGCAACTGTACCGGTGAGCACTGAAATGGAGCATTTTGTGCGCCGCAATAGTGAAATCTGTGTTTTTGACCCCGAAAAATACCGGTACAGCAGTACAGTTTTTGCCAGAACGGCGTTCAGCGAAAGGAAAGTGGCGACGAAAGGTCGTCGCCAATTCCAAACTGTTTTCTCACACCGCGAGCATGCGGCCGGTTTCTTCCAGGTTCAGGTGCCAACTGAGTGCATCGCGAAGCACGTGAGGGGTGTGGCCGCCAATGGCACAGGCCCTGCGGAAATAGTCGTTCAGCGCTTCGCGATAGGCCGGGTGCACACAGTTGTCGATGATTACGCGGGCGCGTTCACGAGGCGCCAGGCCGCGCAGATCGGCCAGTCCCACCTCGGTCACGAGGATGTCGACGTCGTGCTCGGTGTGATCGACATGGCTGACCATCGGCACCACGCTGGAGATCGCGCCGCCCTTGGCGATGGACTTGGTGACGAAGATCGCCAGGTGCGCGTTGCGCGCGAAGTCGCCTGAGCCGCCGATGCCGTTCATCATCCGCGTGCCGCCGACGTGGGTAGAGTTGACGTTGCCGTACAGGTCGAACTCCAGCGCCGTGTTGATGCCGATGATGCCCAGGCGCCGCACCACCTCAGGGTGGTTGGAAATTTCCTGAGGACGCAATAACAGTTTCGGTTTGTACTGCTCAAGGTTGTTGAACACCGCGTCGTGCTTGCGTTCGGACAGCGTCATCGAGCAACCCGAGGCGAAGTCCAGCTTGCCGGCCTCGAACAGATCGAACGTCGAGTCCTGCAGCACTTCGGAGTACATCGCCATGCCATGGAACGGCGAATCGATCAGCCCGGTCATCACCGCGTTGGCGATGGTGCCGACTCCCGCCTGTAGCGGCATCAACTGGTTGGTCAGGCGGTTCTGGCGCACTTCGTTCTTGAAGAACTCCACCAGATGGCCCGCAATGGCCTGCGTGTCGGCGTCAGCGGGCAGTACAGTTGAAGGTGAGTCGGTCTGATCGCTGAACACGATACCGACGATCTTCGCCGGGTCGATCTTCACGGCCTGGCTGCCGATGCGGCTGTCAGCCTTCAAGACCGGGATCGGCAGGCGCGTCGGGCGGTAGGTCGGTATATAGATGTCATGCAGGCCTTCGAGCTCCAGCGGCTGCGCGATGTTGATCTCGACGATCACCTGTTCGGCGAGGATCGCGAAGCTGGCCGAGTTGCCCACCGAGGTGCTCAACACCAGATGGCCTTCTTCGGTGATCGCCACGCATTCGATGACAGCGATGTCCACCGGCTTGATCTGACGATTGCGCAGCTGCTCGACGGTGTCGGACAGATGCTGGTCGATGAACATCACCGAGCCATCGTTGATGGCCTTGCGCAGGGTGTTGTCGACCTGAAACGGCATGCGCCGGGACAGCACGCCCGCTTCGGTCAGCTGTTTGTCCAGGTCGTTGCCCAGGCTGGCGCCGGTCATCAGGCTGATCTTCAGCGGCGAGGCCTTGGCGCGTTCGGCCAGCGCCTTGGGGACGGCCTTGGCTTCGCCTGCGCGGGTGAAGCCGCTCATGCCGACGGTCATGCCGTCCTTGATCAGGGAAGCGGCATCAGCCGCGCTCATTACCTTGCTCATCAGAGACGGCAGGCGGATACGTTCACGGTGCATGGATTTTTTATCTCGGGACGAGGATGCGAGCGCCCAAGTCTAGAGAGTTGGGCATTGTTCGTCCCATGACTTAGGTCGTATTGGAGGGCTCTAATTAGCGGGTTTCAGCGCAAAACACTGTTACAGAAGATGTAAAAAACCCTCGTCCCGAACCGGCGACGAGGGTCTCTTCAGCAGCGAGCCAGAGCATTTACTCGACCGCTTTCACCATATCTTCGATGACTTTCTTGGCGTCGCCGAAAACCATCATGGTTTTGTCGAGGTAGAACAGTTCGTTGTCCAGACCGGCATAGCCGCTGGCCATCGAGCGCTTGTTGACGATGATGGTCTTGGCCTTGAAGGCTTCCAGAATCGGCATGCCGGCGATCGGCGACTTCGGATCGTTCTTCGCGGCGGGGTTGACCACGTCGTTGGCGCCGAGCACCAGCACCACGTCGGCCTGGCCGAACTCGGAGTTGATGTCTTCCATCTCGAACACCTGGTCGTAAGGCACTTCGGCCTCGGCGAGCAGGACGTTCATGTGGCCAGGCATACGACCGGCCACCGGGTGAATCGCGTACTTCACGGTCACGCCGGCGTGGGTCAGCTTCTCGGTCAGTTCTTTCAGCGCGTGCTGGGCACGTGCCACGGCCAGACCGTAGCCCGGAACGATGATCACGGTGTCCGCGTTGGTCAGCAGGAACGTCGCGTCGTCAGCCGAACCGGATTTCACCGGACGTGCTTCTTTCGCGCCGCCTGCCGCGCCTGCATCTGCCGCGCCGCCGAAACCGCCGCCGATCACGTTAAAGAACGAGCGGTTCATGGCCTTACACATGATGTAGGACAGAATTGCACCCGACGAGCCCACCAGGGAGCCGGCGATGATCAGCATCGAGTTGTTCAGCGAGAAGCCGATACCGGCCGCCGCCCAGCCCGAGTAGCTGTTGAGCATCGACACGACCACAGGCATGTCGGCGCCGCCAATCGGGATGATCAGCAGCACGCCGATCACGAACGCCAGGATCAGCATGATGCTGAAGGCGAACAGGCTGCCGGTGAACATGAAGGTCAGGCCGAAGAACAGCGTGGCCAGGCCCAGGATCAGGTTCAGCTTGTGCTGGCCGGCGAACTGTACCGGTGCGCCCTGGAACAGGCGGAACTTGTACTTGCCCGACAGCTTGCCGAAGGCGATGACCGAACCCGAGAAGGTGATCGCGCCGATGGCCGCACCCAGGAACAGCTCGAGACGGTTACCGGTCGGGATCGACTCGCCCAGGTGCGCGACGATGCCCAGAGACTGAGGCTCAACCACCGCCGCGATGGCAATGAATACCGCTGCCAGACCGATCATGCTGTGCATGAAGGCTACCAGCTCCGGCATCTTGGTCATTTCAACGCGCTTGGCCATGATCGAACCGGCGGTGCCGCCGACCAGCAGGCCCACGATGATGTAGCCGATGCCTGCGCTGGCGCCGTCGGTGGACAGCGCAGCCAGTTTGAACACCAGGCCAATGGTGGTCAGCACCGCCAGGCCCATGCCGAGCATGCCGAACAGGTTGCCGCGACGCGACGTGGTCGGATGCGACAGGCCTTTAAGGGCTTGAATGAAGCAGATCGCCGAAACGAGGTACAACAGGGTGACGAGGCTCATGCTCATTACTTTGATACCTCGTCTTTCGCTTTAGGCGCTTTCTTTTTAAACATTTCCAGCATCCGGCGGGTGACCAGAAAGCCACCGAACACGTTAACGGCCGCCAGCGCGACAGCCAGGGTGCCCATGGTCTTGCCCAGTGGAGTGACGGTCAGTGCGGCAGCCAGCATGGCGCCGACGATGACGATCGCCGAAATGGCGTTGGTCACGGCCATCAGCGGGGTGTGTAGCGCAGGGGTGACGTTCCAGACCACGTGGTAGCCGACGTAGATCGCCAGCACGAAGATGATCAGGTTGTAGACGCCGTGAGAGATCAGCATGTCTTCCATTGTTTTTATCCTCAGCCGTTCTTGCGGACAATCTGGCCGTCGCGGCACATCAGGCACGCGGCGACGATGTCGTCTTCGAGGTTGATCTCGAACTGGCCTTCCTTGGTGAAGACCAGCTTCAGGAAATCCAGCAGGTTGCGTGCATAAAGAGCAGATGCGTCAGCCGCCACCAGCGCAGGCAGATTGGTGTGGCCAACGATGGTCACGCCGTGCTCGATCACCACCTGGTCAGCCACGGTCAGCGGGCAGTTGCCGCCCTGGGCTGCCGCGAGGTCGATGACCACTGAGCCTGGCTTCATCTGCGCGACCGTTTCTGCGCTCAACAGCACCGGCGCCTTGCGGCCCGGAATCAGCGCGGTGGTGATCACGATGTCCGCCTGCTTCGCGCGTTCGTGAACGGCCACGGCCTGACGCTGCATCCAGCTGGCAGGCATCGGACGCGCGTAACCGCCCACGCCGACCGCGGCTTCGCGCTCTTCGTCAGTTTCATAAGGCACGTCGACGAACTTGGCACCCAGCGACTCGATCTGCTCCTTCACCGCAGGGCGAACGTCGGAAGCCTCAATCACTGCACCCAGACGTTTGGCAGTGGCGATGGCCTGCAGGCCGGCAACGCCTGCACCGAGGATCAGCACGCGGGCAGCCTTCACGGTCCCGGCAGCGGTCATCAGCATCGGCATGAAGCGCGGATAGTGATGCGCGGCCAGCAGCACGGATTTGTAACCGGCGATGTTGGCTTGCGAGGACAGCACGTCGAGGCTCTGCGCCCGCGAAGTGCGCGGCGCCGCTTCCAGGGCAAAGGCGGTAATCCCGCGCTCGGCCATCTTGGCGATGATCTCGTTGTTGAAGGGGTTGAGCATCCCGATGACAACGGTACCGGTCTTGATCAGAGCCAGTTCGCTGTCGCTGGGCGCGACGACCTTGAGGATCAGCTCGGCGCCGAAGGCATCGGCGGCGCTGCCAATCGAAGCACCTGCCGCTTCATAGGCACTGTCCGTGACGCTGGCGGTAATGCCGGCGCCTGACTGGACGGTGACCTTGTGACCCTGGCCAATGAGCTTCTTGATGGTTTCCGGAGTTGCAGCAACCCGAGTTTCACCGGACTGGGTTTCTAGAGGGACACCAATGTGCACGTCAAATCTCCTGCGTGATCTTTTTATCTTTTAAAAATAGGCCAGCGCACTGCGGATGGCGCGTCTGGGGCAGCGATCACCACGTCCCCGCCAGACAAGACGGGGGCGCGGCATTTTGCAGGCGTAAATGAGGGGCTTCAAGGAATTCTGTAACGCGACGTGTCTTTAACTACAAGTCACCCTGTGACCGATTGACGCAACAAACCGCTACAGGCCTCGTAAATAAAGGCGTGTAGCGAGATATGTGTTGTTTGAAGTTTTTTTTCTATCTACCGGGAGAATGGTGATCAATCAGGCTGAAAGCCCCGTCATATAACGCGTGCAGCCTGTTTTGGATAAAGAACAGCGGTGTTTCTTAAATGCGACATTACAAGATATCTGTAGTCTTTAAATTGAATTGACTACAGGGTCAGGAACTGTCGTTTAAACGGCCGTGATCAAGGCAGGGCGTAGGTTTCAGCCTGATGCACCAGCCAGTCACGAAAGGCCTTCAATGACGCAGATTCGACTTTTCGCTCCGGAATCA
>CAURWS010000065.1:0-11066 GCA_963528485.1 uncultured Pseudomonas sp.
GTTCATGCCCAGGCTGCGGGCGACCATCTCCTGAGACATGTCGAAGTTACGCAACCCCGCCAGCAAAGCGATGATCACGTACGGCAGCGCCAGCATGATGTGCGCCAGCACAAGGCCGGTCATGGTGCTGATCAGCCCGACCCGCGCATAGACGAAGAACACCCCGGCGGCGATCAGGATGATCGGCACCATCATTGGCAGCAGCAGAATGATCTGCAGCGTGCGCACCACTTTCAGGCTCGAGTTATTGATCGCATACGCCGCCGCCATGCCGATCGGCAGGCTGATGATCATGGTGAAGAACGCCGTGATCAGGCTGACCTTGGCCGCCGACATCCACTCCACGCTGTTGAAGAACGCCTCGTACCAGTGGAACGACCACTGCTTGGGCGGGAACTGCAGAAAGCGTGCTTCGGAGAACGACATCGGCACCACGATCAGCACCGGGATGATCAGGTACAACAGGATCGCCGCCACCAGCAGCGTGAACAGCACGCGGGACAGACGCAGGTGGCGCAGGTTGGCAAGCAGGTTCATTTAGCGTGCTCCCAGAATGCGTTCGATGGGGATGAAGCGGTTGATGCCCCAGAAGATCAGGAACACCACGAACAGCAGCACCAGCCCGACCGCACTGGCCGCGCCCCAGGCGTGATACAGCTCGACGTTGCGCTGAACCAGCATCGACACCAGGATCGTGCGTCCACCGCCCAGCAGTTCAGGGGTGATGAAGAAGCCCAGGCAGATCACGAACACCAGAATGGAACCGGCCATGATCCCTGGCGCTGCCATCGGCAGAAACACCCGGCGGAAGGTATAGAAGGGCTTGGCGCCCAGGCTCTCGGACGCCTGCATCAGGTCCTGCGGGATCTTTTTCATCACCGAGTACAGCGGCAAGACCATGAACGGCAGCATCACGTGCAGGGTGCCGATGACCGTGCCGGTGGTGTTGTGCATCAGGTTCAGGGGCTGGTCGATGATGCCCAGATCCATCAGGGTCTGATTGACCAGGCCGCGACGTTGCAGCAGCACCAGCCAGGCGTAGGCGCGCACCAGCACGCTGGTCCAGAACGGCAGGATCACGCAGATCAGCACCAGGTTGGCCCAGAAGCCATGCAGGCGCGAGGCGGCGTAGGCGATCGGGAAGCCCATGACGATCGACAGGATCGTCACCAGAAAGCTGATCTTGAAGGTCAGCGCGAAGGTGTCCCAGTAAATGGACTCCTGAAAGATGCGCAGGTAGTTGGCCAGGGAAAAACCGTCCTCGGTCTGCACCGACTGAAACGCCAGCCAGCACAGCGGCATGATCAGCAGTATGACGACCATCACCAGCGCCGGGGCCAGCAGCAACAGCATCGAGGTGTGCTCCTTGCGTTCCTCGCGGGCCAGGGCCTGTTCGTTGGCCATGGGCGGCTGGTCGCGGTCGCTGGAGTCGGGCAGGGATTTGGCGAGATAAGCGTTGGACATAGGGCCTCCCATTACTTTTTCTGAACGAAGGACAGCCAGCGCTCTTCGGCTTTGACGCCGGCATCCGATGCCCACCACTGCGCGGACAACAGGGCCTGACGGGAAATGTTTTCAGGCGAGGACGGCAGCTTGCTGGCGCGCTCGGCAGGGATCACGCCGGTCTTGAACGCCTCGGGGTTGAGCGGGCCGTAATCGATGATCATCGGCAGCGCCGCTTGCAGTTTTGCGTCGATGGCTTCGTTGACGAACTTCATCGCGGCCGCCTTGTGCGGGGTGCCCTTGAGCACGCACAGCGAGTTGGTTTCCAGCACGCCCTGGTTGTAATTGAACGCCACCGGCGCGCCAGCCGCCTGCACGGCGCTGATGCGGCCGTTCCAGGCCTGGATCATGTCCACCTCGCCATCGCTGATCAGCTGCGCGGACTGACCGCCGGAGGTCCACCAGGTGGCGATGTCGGGTTTGATCTGTTCCAGCTTCTTGAACGCGCGGTCGACGTCCAGCGGGTAGAGCTTGTCGGCGGGTACGCCGTCAGCGAGCAGGGCGATTTCAAGGGTGGGGCGCGGCAGATTGCGCAGCGAGCGCTGGCCGGGGTACTTCTTGGTGTCCCAGAAATCAGCCCAGGTCTTGGGCACGTGATCGCCCTTGAAGGCGTCTGTGCGGTAGGCCAGCACCGTGGAGTAACTGATGTAGCCGACGCTGTAGTCGTCCTTCAGCGCTGCAGGCAATTGCGCGGCGTTGGGCACCAGCGCCGGGTCGATTTTCTCGAACAGGCCTTCCTGCTGACCGCGCACGCAGTCGCCGGTGGGCAGGTCGACGACGTCCCAGGTGACCTTGCCGCTTTCGACCTGGGTCTTGATGATCGGGTACGCCTTGGGCGAGCTGTCCTGCTTGAGGGTCAGGCCCAGCTTCTTCGCGGCGGGTTCCAGAATCGCCTTGCTCTGGGCTTCCTGATAAGCACCCCCCTGGGAGACGAACGTGATGTCCTCGGCAAACGCCTGGGTGGTACCGCTGATCAATAGCGCCAGACTCGCCAGCTGGAAAACAGTGCTACACGGGTTGCTCATAAGGAAGGACTCCGGATGGTTGGCAGATGTCTTAAGCGAGCTTTAGGTTTTGTTGTCGGTCGCTCTGCGGGACCATGCCCACTTAATGTACCGGCTTGTCCATGAATGAAGCGGGCACAAATGCGCTGCACAAAAGTGCTTTATTGCGAAAAAGCCAACCTCGACGGCATCTCCTGCGTTTGCCCAGGCGGGGCAATCCTTGCGGGCGAAACTGTCATTTGGGACAGGTGCCTGAACCCAAACTGAACAGTTTTCCCGATCATTGAAGAAAACCTTTGGATACCTGAACTTATCTGCCTTTTCTCCCTCTCATGCCGGTAGCCATTGATCGCGGCGGCCTGATAAGCTCGCGGCTTTACTCGTTTGCCCTTTCGGCGCATGAACAAGGAAACAGGATGAAACAGCATCGGTTGGCAGCGGCGATTGCCCTGGTCGGTCTGGTACTTGCGGGCTGCGACAAGCAAGCCGCTACCGTTGAACTGAAAACCCCGGCACAAAAAGCCTCCTACGGCATCGGCCTGAACATGGGCAAGAGCCTGGCGCAGGAAGGCATGGACGATCTGGATTCCAAAGCGGTAGCGCTGGGTATCGAAGACGCCGTCGGCAAGAAAGAACAGAAGCTCAAGGACGAAGAGCTGGTTGCAGCCTTCGGTGAGCTGCAAAAGCGCGCTGAAGAGCGCATGGCCAAGATGAGCGAAGAGTCGGCAGCGGCCGGCAAGAAATTCCTCGAAGAAAACGGCAAGCGCAAGGAAGTCACCACCACCGCTTCCGGCCTTCAGTATGAGATCATCAAGAAAGCCGACGGTCCTGTACCCAAGCCGACGGATGTCGTGACCGTTCACTATGAAGGCAAGCTGACTGACGGCAAGGTGTTCGACAGCTCCGTCGAGCGCGGCAGCCCGATCGATCTGCCGGTCAGCGGCGTGATTCCGGGTTGGGTCGAAGGCCTGCAACTGATGCACGTTGGCGAGAAGATCAAACTCTACATCCCTAGCGATCTGGCCTACGGCGCACAGAGCCCAAGCCCGATGATCCCGGCCAACTCGGTTCTGGTCTTCGACCTGGAACTGCTGGGCATCAAGGATCCGGCTGCTGCAGGTCACGACGCCGCTGGCGGCGCTGCAGGCGCAGACGAGGAAGAAGAAGCGGCTCCTGCGGCAGAACCTGCCAAGCCTGCTGCCAAGAAGTAATCGACACCCCGATTGCCACTTGAACGAAATGCCCCGTCTCGACGGGGCATTTTCGTTTTTGCCGAAAAAAAATCGAACCGGGCAGGGCAGCTACAGTCCCAATACCGTCAGCGCACTGGACGAATGTCGAGAAATGTTGACGGGTGTGACAGCTTTCGCAGAGCATCCGTTAGCGTCGCAGAACGTTCAAGTCAACGATTTTTTGCGTTTTAGCATGTGTGTAAAAAACGCGCGATTTAAGCCAAGCCCCTGTAAAACGGGCATCTCAGGACCGAAACACGGCTCTGTTCACAAGGTTATCCACAATTTGTGTGGATAACCTTTTATGCGTGCAGGACAGTGTTGCACGCGCGGGTCGTTGCATCCGTGGTGATTGACCAGTTGGTCGATTTTTATCGGCTCTTTATCGACGTTGCTGGAGTCAACATGAAAGCACCCTGGAACCTCATTCGATTTCTCCCCATGGCTAAACGCCTGATGGCAGCAGGCCGTTTGCCTGCGCTGCTGTTCGCGGTGGCAGGCAAGGCGGCCAGCGAAGGCAATCGGCTTGGCAAGCTCAAGGATGATCTGAAACTGCTGCAGGCGCTGTGCCTGGCCTACTGGCGGGGCGAGTACCGGGCAATCAGCGGCAAGGCGATCCTGTCGGTGGTGGCAGGCCTGATGTACTTTCTAAGCCCTCTGGACGCCATCCCCGACTGGATTCCGGGGCTCGGCATGCTGGATGACATCGCAGTGCTAGCATGGGTGATGAAGCACCTTGAAGCCGAGCTCAGCGTCTTCCGCGCTTGGCGCGACCGCCAGACCCCGGAAAAACTTGCTGTGGTCGAGCGCTTGCCCGCCACGCCGAAACTGCTGGAGCAGGAGAAGAAGGATTAAGCCTGTTCGATAAGAAAACCTGAAAAACGTCGCTCGTGAGAAAACTCTGTCGATAGATCGCACGCAGTTTCTGTCCAGCCGCTGTTAAGATGCCGCAATACAAAGAAAAAGATTACAAGCAACGGCATTTCGTCCTACGGGGGAGTGGTATGGATCTTCAGGTTATTTCGCGCGATGGAGAGCCAGAATACGCGGTGCTGCCATGGGCGCAGTATCAGGCCCTGTTGCAGGCCGCCGGGGTGTCCCGCCCGCAACCCGCAGCAACCGCTGCACAGGCTGCTGAACCGGTACCTGCCTCGGATCTTCCTTCACTTGATCAACTGAGTGCGCTGCGTCAGGCCAAGGGCCTTGAGCGGGCGCAACTGGCACGCACGGTGGGCATCAGCCCGTCGTACCTGGAGCTGATCGAAAACGGCAGCCGCCAACCCGACGCCGCGATTCGACGAAGCCTGGCGTGGGAACTGGGTGTGCCGGGCTGGCGAGGTGAGCCATGAGCGTGCGTATAAGCCGTCAGCACTGGGAAGCGCTTCTGGCTGAACTGGACCTGGCGCGTCGCCAACGGCATCTGGTGACCTACCGCGCCCTGCTCGAACGCCTGCAATTGCCGACGCCGGCGATGCAGACCCTGACTGCCGCCCTTGAACACCTTGCCGCCCTCGATGCCCGCGCCGAACAGCCGTTGCGCAGCTCGCTGGTCATCAGCCAGGGCGCCAGCCGCCTGCCTCGCACCGGTTTCTTTGAATGCGCCGAACGCTTGGGCCGCTTCACCGGGCCATCCGACGGCGTTGCCGCAGCCTCCTGGCATGCAGCTGAAGTGGTGCGGGTGTTTGAGTTCGAGTATCCGCAAGAGGCAAAACCGGAGTAAGCAGTCAGGTCCAGCACCTGTAGGAGCGCGCGGTGTGGCTTCAGCTTGCCGCTTGTGGCTTGAAGCCTGGGGCTGTTGTATCAATCACATGCACGCTCGCGCCGATCACCTCCTTGGCGTAATGCTTGGCCTGTGACGCCAGTTCCGCCAGTTGACTGGCGTCCAGCGTGGCGCAGACCTCTGGATGCAGGTGCACCACACCGATCGACAGCGAAAGCAGCGGGAATTCCTGACGCTGCCCCTGACGGTTGAGGGCGATGAAGCAGCCGGCTTCCAGGTGCTCGGCGCGATAGAAGCGTCGGCACTGATTCTGAAAGTCTTCGAGCAGCAGGTTCAAGCGTTTGCGCCAGTCCTCCGAGCCCAGCACCAGCAGAAAGTCATCGCCGCCGATGTGGCCGACGAAGTCGCGGCTGGGGTCGATGCGATCGTTCAGGCATTGCGCCAGACACAGCAGCACCTCGTCGCCACGGCCATAGCCATAGATGTCGTTAAAGGGCTTGAAGCTGTCGATGTCGACGTAGCAGATCATCGACTCCTGCCCCTGTTGCAGCAACCGCGTGAGGCACTGCTGGATCGGCACGTTGCCCGGCAGCAGGGTCAGCGGGTTGGCATAGCGCGCCTGCTGGATCTTCAGCTCGGTGATCAGCTTGAGCACGTCGATCACCCGCCCCAGCCCCAGATAGACGCCGTTGTGCATGATGATGAAATCCTCTTCGATACGCTGCCGCGCGCGGCTGGTGATCAGTCGGCTGACCTGTTGCAGCGACTGATTCAGCTCCACTGCGAGAAAGTCATCGCTCATCAGGCGGCTGATCGGCTTGCGCGCGTAGATCTCAGTGGCGAAGGGCTGCAGCAGCACGCCCGACAGGGAATGCCGGTGAACGATGCCGATGGGGTGTAACTGCTCGTCCAGCACGGCCAGGGAGTTGAGGTTGGCCTGTTTGCGAAAGGCGTCCAGCACCGTCGCGGTCGGGGGTGGTCTGCACCACGGCAGGCTGGGTGTTGAGCAGCGCGCTGAGGTCGCAGCCGTCTTCGTTGAGCACCGCGACGCTGGGGTCGATCTTTGGCAACAGGGCGCGGGCTTCTCTGGGCGGATGTTCCTGCGGACGGCAGAGCAGGTAGCCCTGAACAAGGTCGACGCCCATGTCGATCAGCACCGCCAGTTCTTCCTGCAGCTCGATGCCTTCGGCGATCACCAGCGCTCGGGAGGCCCTGGCCATTTGCAGCATAGAGCCGACGAACTCGCGTTTGACGGCATCCTGATGAATGCCGTCGATGAAGTGCCGGTCGATCTTCACGTAATCCGGGCGCAGCTCGGACCACAACCGCAGGCTGGAATAGCCCGCGCCCAAGTCGTCCAGGGCGATGGAAAAGCCCATGTTGCGGTAGTGATGCAGGGCGTTGTAGAGCAGGCCGAAATCGTCGGTGGGCGTCTGTTCGGTCAGTTCGATCACCACCCGGTTCGGCGCGATGCCATAGCGTTGCAGCAGCTGCAAGGTGCGCCCTGGCGGGTGCGAGGCCTCCAGCAGCGATTCGGGGGAGATGTTGAGAAACAGCTTGCCGTCGAGCTGCTGTTCGCTGAACCGGCGACAGGCCGACTCGCGACAGGCCATTTCCAGCTCGCTCAGGCGACCGGCCTGGCGCGCCACGGCGAACAGGTTGAAGGGGGAATGCAGGGTGCTGTTGGACGGCCCGCGGGTCAGGGCTTCGTAGCCGAGGATGCGGCGATCGGACAACGACACAATCGGTTGGAACAGGCTGTGCAAGTCGCGGTGAGTCAGGATCGCACTCAAAGCGCTCAGCTGTTCGGTCACGGTCATGGCAATCTCGAGGCAAGAAAAAGGGCTCGACACCTTGGCATCGAGCCCCGTATTTCACGACAGATTCATGACTGTTTGATGACGCTTTGCCATCACCTCGTCAAGTTTCATGACGAGGTGCTCATTTGCTCACTTCTTGGCCACTGACCCGCTCAGATTCAGATAGTCGAGGAGAATCCGGCCAGTCTCGGCCAGATACGCGTCGTCTTCCGGTTTGGTCTTGTCGTCGTCCACTGGCAAGGCGTCCTCGTCTTCCTTCTTCAGCTCTTTGAGCGGTTCTTCGCCCTTGGCCTTGCGACGGGTATTTTCCATCACCAGTTGCTTGCTTTCGACGTCGGCGTGCTCGCTGCGCCGTTCGGCTTCGTTGAGGCTGACGGTCTTCTCGCTCATCAGCTTCTTGGCCAGCGCCAGTTTCTGCTCGACGAACACGAACTCGGCGTCCTTGGCCGAACGCACGTCGTGACGCGCCTGCAGCTGGGCCAGGAACGGCTTGAACGGGTCTACCGCCGGCTTGATCGCAGGCTTGATGGTGTCGTAGGTCATCGCTTCGGGCAGCGCGCTTTCGCCGATTTCCTTGGTGTCGATGATCGACGGGTAGGCGATGTCCGGCAGTACGCCCTGATGCTGGGTGCTCTGACCGGACACCCGGTAGAACTTGGCCAGGGTCAGTTTCAGCTCGCCATGGTTGAGCGGCTGGATGGTCTGCACGGTGCCTTTACCGAAGGTCTGGCCACCGATGATCAGCGCGCGGTGATAGTCCTGCATGGCGCCGGCAAAAATCTCCGAAGCCGAGGCGGACAGGCGGTTGACCAACAGCGCCATCGGGCCTTTGTAGAACGCGCCACTGTTTTCGTCTTCCAGCACGTCGACCTTGCCGTCGGCATTACGCACCAGCACGGTAGGGCCTTTGTCGATGAACAGGCTGGTCAGCTCGGTGGCTTCCTGCAGCGAGCCGCCGCCGTTATTGCGCAGGTCGATGACCACGCCGTCAACTTTCTCGGACTGCAGCTCAGTCAGCAGTTTCTTGACGTCGCGAGTGGTGCTCTTGTACTCGGGATCGCCGGCACGGTAGGCCTTGAAGTCCAGGTAGAAGGCCGGGATCTCGATCACGCCCAGCTTGTAGTCCTTGCCGTCCTGATTCAGGTGCAGGATCGACTTCTTGGCGGCTTGCTCTTCGAGCTTCACGGCTTCGCGGGTGATCGACACGATCTTGGTGGTCTGGTCGCTCGGCGCATTGCTGGCCGGGATGATTTCAAGACGCACCACCGAGCCTTTAGGACCGCGGATCAGCTTGACCACTTCATCCAGACGCCAGCCGATCACGTCGACCATTTCTTTGTCGCCCTGGGCAACGCCGATGATCTTGTCGGCGGTGGCCACCTGTTTGGTTTTGGCGGCAGGGCCGGCCGGAACCAGACGCACGATCTTGACGTTGTCGTTGTCGCTTTGCAGGACCGCGCCGATGCCTTCCAGCGACAGGCTCATGTTGATGTCGAAGTTTTCCGCACTGTCAGGCGACAGGTAGTTGGTGTGCGGATCGTAGGACATCGCGAAGGTGTTCAGGTAAGCCTGGAAGATGTCTTCGCTGCGGGTCTGACCCAGACGGGCCAACTGGTTCTTGTAGCGCTTGGTCAGCGTTTCCTGGATCTTGGCCGGGTCTTTACCCGCGATCTTCAGGCGCAGGACTTCATCCTTGACGCGCTTGCGCCACAGATCGTCCAGCTCGGCTTCGTTCTTGGGCCACGGAGCGTCCTTGCGATCGACCAGCAAGGTTTCGTGGGTGGTCAGGTCGATCTTGTCGACGCCCTTGTTCAACTGGGCGATGGCGAAGTCCAGACGCGACTTGATGCGGTCCAGATAGCGCTTGTAGATGGTGAAGCCTGGCTGCAGGTCGCCGCTCTTGAGGAAGTCGTCGAACTGGAAGCGCCACTTGTCGAACTCGGCGATGTCACTGGCCAGGAAATAACTGCGCGCAGGATCGAGGAGTTTGAGGTAGCTCTGATAGATGATTTCCGAACGCTTGTCGTCCAGCGGCGGCTTGCTGTAATGGTGGCGCTTGAGCAGCTCCACGACATTCAGACTGGCGATGACTTCATCGCGATCAGGTTGAAGATTGTCCCAGCTATTGGCTGCGAACGAACTGGCTGACATTGGCAATGCCGCCAGGCCAATGAGTAATGCAAGGGTGGTGCTGGGCAAAAAATGCTTCATGCTGATTCGACGCGGGGACAATTGATAACGCATATTAGGCCGTCTTTGAGGTCGCCGGTTCCTCTCAGGCTTGGTGAAACTTCGCGGTGCCAGGCAACGTTTTCTTGCCGTGGTGCGTGATGTTTTCACACAGACTGATGCGAAACCCGGTCGCATAATGCAAAAAGCCCGAACGCCATGAGGCACTTCGAGCTCAGTCAAGACTCACTATGGAGGCACCGTGAAAGCATTGCAAGGCGTTGAAGGTCACGTGGAATGGGTTGAACAGCCATCTCCGACGCTTGACGTGGGGCAAGTTCGCATCAAGGTTGCGGCAGCCGGGCTCAATCGTGCCGATTTGTTGCAGCGCGCGGGCCTGTACCCGCCACCCCCGGGCGTCACGGAAATCCTTGGCATGGAGTGTTCCGGCGTCATCGCCGAGGTCGGTGCCGGCACCTCCTGGCAGGTCGGAGATCGCGTCTGTGCGCTGGTTGCAGGCGGGGCGATGGCCGAAGAAGTGGTGGTCGACGCACGGCATGTTTTACCGGTACCAGAGGGCATGTCGCTGCACGAAGCGGCAGGCATTCCAGAGGTGTATGCAACCGCCTGGCTCAATCTGTTTCAACTGGCGGGTCTTAAACCCGGCGAAAAAGTTTTGTTGCACGCCGGCGCAAGTGGCGTTGGTTCAGCCGCCATTCAGCTGTGCAAGGCCTTCGGCAACCCGTGCTGGGTCAGCGTCGGTTCGGCTGATCGCTTGAAATACTGCGAAGACCTCGGCGCCCAGGGCGGGGTCATCCGCAGCGAGAGCCTCGATGGCCTGAGCGACTTCGGCCCGTTCAACGTGATCCTCGACCCGGTTGGTGCCAGCTACGCCGCGCTCAACCTGAAAGTCCTAAGCACCGATGGCCGTCTGGTGCTGATCGGTCTGATGGGCGGGCGCAAGGCTGAGCTGGACCTGGCGCTGGTTTTAGGCAAGCGCATCCAGATTCTCGGCTCGACCCTGCGCAGCCGCGACGATCAGTTCAAGGCCGATCTGCTGGCCGATCTGGGGCAGCACGTCTGGCCGCTGTTCAGCGAAGGCCGCCTCAAGCCACAGCTGGCGCGCAGCTTTCCGATCCTGGATGCCGAAGAAGCCTACGCCGAGCTTGCGACCAATCAGGTCTCGGGCAAGGTTGTGCTGGTGATCGATCCCTCTCTCAGCTGATGCGCTGAACACGCGTGTATCGGGTCACGGATGACCTGGTGCTGCCGGTGTTTAACAAGCGCCAGTCCTCTCTGTCCAGTGTCAAAGTTGACAGTAGACGGTCTCTTTTTCGGGGCCTCTAATGGCGTCAGTTCTTGCGCATTCGGTGTATTGGTCGTAACGCCGGCAGGCAGATCATTTCCATGGACTGGAGTGGCATGTGATGGCCAACGACAACCTCGCAACCGGCAGCGGGCTCGATCTGTACGTCGCCCTTGACGCCGATTTCTTTGTCGATCTGAACTTCGCTCTCTTGCCAGGGGGGCTTGGCGAGGTGGAGGTGGTTGGAGTCATCGATCAGGACGACCCTGAAGGGTTGATGCCGGTCGGCGCGCATCTGACGGACCTGGAGGT
>CAURWS010000066.1:0-11030 GCA_963528485.1 uncultured Pseudomonas sp.
GCTGGCCACCAGCGACACCCTCGATCAAGCGGCCCGGACCCTGGGCATCGACGCCTCGACGCTGTACCGCAAACGCAAGCAGTACAACTTGTGATCGAGCGCCCATGAAGTTCACGATGAAGTTGCGAACGCGGCTGTTTCTCAGCATTTCGGCGCTGATGACCGTCGCGTTACTGGGCCTGATTCTGGGGCTGGTCAGCGTCGTGCAGATGGCCAGATCCCAAGAGGACTTGATTCATCGCAACTTCGTGACCCTGGATATCGGCCTCAAGCTGCGGCAGAACCTGGGCGATCAACTGGTGATGCTGCTCAGGAACAAACCCGACCAGACGGCCCTCAAGCGCAATCAGGAACAATTCGAGGGGCTGCTGGACCAAGGCATTGATCACGAGCAGCAGACCCACACGCAGAGCGGTTTCGAAAAGGCGCGGCTGGACTACGAGCAGTTTCTCAAGGCCCTTGCCGAGGCAGGCGACCCGGCCGACGCAATGGACGATGACAAGGCTGTAACCCTTGCTTTCAACACGCTGCGCAACGGCCTGCTCGACGCCCATCGCCAGGCGCTGGAGAACATCAGTCAGGCTGAAAGCGCGTCTCGCGAACGCGCATTGTGGGTCGCGGGCTTACTTGGGCTCGTAGGCCTGGCAGTACTGGCGATCGGTTTTGTCACCGCCCACGGCATAGCCCGACGTTTCGGCGCGCCGATCGAGGCGCTGGCCAAGGCGGCGGACAAGATCGGTCAGGGCAATTTCGAGGTGACCCTGCCGATTTCCTCGTCCGCCGAGATGAACCTGCTGACCCGCCGCTTCGGCATCATGGCCGAAGCCTTGCGTCAGCATCAGGTCACCAACGTCGATGAACTCCTCGCAGGCCAACAACGCCTGCAAGCCGTGCTCGACAGCATCGATGACGGCTTGCTGATGATCGACAGACAGGGGCGCCTTGAGCACTTGAATCCGGTGGCGCAACGGCAATTGGGTTGGGAAGAAGGGCGCCTCGGGCAAGGTCTGGGCGAAGCGCTGCAACGCCCCGAGCTGGACGAGCAGCTATCTCTGGTGCTGCGCGGCGGCACGCTGGAGCGCGCGCCGGAAGACTTGTCTATCGAAGTCGACGGCGAAATCCGCCTGCTCACCTACAGCCTGACGCCGGTCAGCCACACCAAGGGCCACATCCTCGGCGCCGTGATGGTGTTGCACGATGTGACTGAACAGCGTGCGTTCGAGCGTGTGCGCAGCGAATTCGTGTTGCGCGCCTCCCACGAACTGCGCACCCCCGTCACCGGCATGCACATGGCGTTCGGTCTGTTGCAGGAGCGCGTGCACTTCGCGCCGGAATCCCGCGAAACCGACCTGCTCAAGACCGTCAACGAAGAAATGCAGCGCCTGATGCAGCTGATCAACGACCTGCTGAATTTCTCCCGCTACCAGAACGGCCTGCAAAAACTCACGTTGGCACCCTGTGACGTCGGTGAGCTGCTCAAACAAGTGCGTGAGCGTTTCGCTGAGGCGGCGCAAGAGCAGGACGTCATGGTGCAGCTGGAGATGCAGGAACCATTGCCGCGTCTGCAAGCTGACAAAGCTCAACTGGAGCGGGTGCTGGACAACCTGCTGGACAACGCCCTGCGCCATACGCCGCAGTCCGGGCTCATCCGGCTGCAAGCCCGCCGTCACGGCGAGCGTTTGGTCATCAGCGTCGAAGACAACGGCGAAGGCATTGCCTACGGCCAGCAGGCGCGGATTTTCGAGCCGTTCGTGCAGGTGGGGCGCAAGAAGGGCGGCGCCGGCCTGGGGTTGGCGCTGTGCAAGGAGATCGTGCAACTGCACGGCGGGCGCATGGGGGTGTATTCAAGACCGGGGCAGGGCACGCAGTTCTATATGGCGTTGCCGCTGTAAAAGCGCCTCAGGCGACATCATCCGCCCGCCGTGGCGAGCTGCGCCGCCCGCCGGTCACCAGCTCGGTGAATTTGGCGGCGCTCAGCGGCCGGGCGAACAGCCAGCCTTGGCCATAGACCACGCCCTCGCTCTTGAGCAGCAGCGCCTGGGATTCGAACTCGATGCCCTCGGCGATCACTCGCAACTGCAGCGCATGCGCCATGCGGATGATGTGGGGCGCCACCCCACTGCTGGCAGCATCGTGGCCCAGCGCATCGATGAACGCCTTGTCGATCTTCAGGCAGTCCACCGGTAGCGTCTGCAGGTAAGCCAGGCTGCAGTAGCCTGTGCCAAAATCGTCGATCAACACCTGATGCCCCCGATCACGCAGCGCCTGCAGGTGATTGCGAGCGACCACAACGTCGACCAGGCCACGCTCAGTGACCTCAAAAGCGATCTGCCGAGGCGCGACCCGATGCAGCGCCAGCAGCTTGGCCGTGACCCGACCGATACGCGGGGCCATGACATCGCAGGCCGCCAGATTGACCGACACATAAAGATGCGGATTGGCGCGCAGCAATTGGCCAAGTTGTTCGAGCAACTGCTGCAGCACGAAGTCGGTAATCTGCCTGATCTGCCCGGTGTTTTCCGCCAAAGGGATGAACAGGTCGGGGCTGGTCAACGTGCCGTCGGGTCGTCGCCAGCGCACCAAGGCCTCAGCCCCCACGCACAACCGGGTGTTGAGGTCGAAAATGGGCTGATACAACACTTTCAACTCACCCCGACGCAGCGCCCCATGCAGCTCGCCTCCCAGCGACTGACGCTGGCGTATTAGTTGCAGCACCAGAATCCCGATGCACAGCGACACCAGCAAACTGGTCGGCACCAGCAGCCACCAGGCGCCGGTGATTTTCTGTTGCAAGCCATTACGAGGGGTAATCAGCACCAGTTGGTATTCCGGGCTCTGGGTCGGCATCCGGTAAATCAGCTTGTCCTGGGTGGTAATCAGCGTTTCGACGGAGCTCGACGTCCAGTCGGGCGTAGGCGGCCAGGTTTGCGCCTGTCCGAGCACCGGTACGGCCTTGGTGCCTTTATCCAGCACCACCACCAGACTGCCGCCAGCGGGCAGGTCGACCACGTCAGTGAGGTGTCCGCGAGAGGTCGATACACGGAAATCCCCGCGACCCAGCATCAGCGAGGCCAGGTTGTCGTCGGGTTGTGTCGAGGTGTTGAGCCAGTAATCGTAGGTCGGCCCGCGGATGTCCGGAGGTCGCGGTTTGCCGATCATGCTCTGGCGGGTCCAGCTGGAGCAGAACTGCCTGTCGTCGACGTACGCGACTTCATAAATGAAGCGGTAGCGCGAGTTGACCTGACGCAATTGCTCGATCATTTGCGGGCTACAACCCCGTAGCGGCTGCGCTTCCAGTTGATCAAGCCCTGTGCGCAACTGGCCGAAAAGCTGCTCAAGACGCACAAGGAACCGCTCGCCCTGGGCATTCATTTGCGCGCTTTCTTCCTGCCGGGCCTGGTGCATCGCCAGCCCGAAACTGCCCGCCAACAGGACGACAGCACTCAACAACGCGGCCAGCAGAGCCAGGAGCGAAGGGCGATAAAAGACTGAACGCAGCTGCGGTGAAGCCGTGAACATCGGCCAATATCCAGATGAATGCCAATGAGGTATAGCAACAAGCGCGCAAATAGCCCGCCGAATACCGATGCCACGGGGAATTTAATGCCTGAGGTTAAGCACCTGAAGCATAGCTGCACTTTGCAGATCCGGCTCACCGTCGAACTTTTGCGGGCGATAGTGCATCTGGAACGCCGCCAGCACGTGGCGGGTAGCGATGTCCCACTCGCCGGTTTGCGGCGTCGGATAACCCAGCAACGCCAGTTGCTGCTGGAACCAGGTGACGTTCGGGACCACGCCCATCAGCTGCGTCTGTTGCTGCGCGACTTGCTGCTCGTCCGGCCAGATGCCCAAGCCCTGCTCGGCGAGGCGTTTCCAGGGGAACAGCGGGCCGGGATCGAGTTTGCGCAACGGCGCGATGTCGCTGTGACCGATCACATGGCGCGATTCGATCTTGTTGCGTTTGACGATGTCCTTGAGCAGAACGATCAGCGACTGGATCTGCGCCTCGCTGTACGGATACCAGAGGCGGCCCGTTGGCGTGTCGCGGTAACCCGGATTGACGATCTCGATGCCGATGCTGCTGGAATTCAGCCAGGTGCGGCCATCCCACTCGCTCTCGCCGGCATGCCAGGCGCGCTGGCTCTCATCCACCAGTTTGTAGATCGTGCCCGGACCGTCGCCGATCAGGTAATGCGCACTGACTTCGCCATGGGTAAGCAGGGCGAGCGAGCGATCCAGCGACGCAGAGGTGTAGTGCACCACAACAAACTGCGCGCGGCTGTCGAAATTGACGGAGGGATGGCTGGTGTCGAGCTTCGGCCCGCTGGAGCAGGCGGTCAGCAAAAACATCAGCATCAGGACAGCAAACGGTTTCATCGGATCGGGCCAGGCAAATTGATCTGCATGATAACGTAATAATGTACGGTCGTAAAAATCCGCCCCCACAGCCGCAAACAAAAAAATGCCCCGTCATTGCCACGGGGCATTTTGCTTTATTAGCGAATGCACATCAGCTGAAAGCCTTGGGCAGAGTCACCTGAAGGACCACTCTTTCCAGGCATAAGTGCAATGACATTAACCTTCTGCGCGGTTGCCGCACCGCTTAGTTTAACGTGCCCATAGAGCAGGCGATCAAGGTCGCTCGTGTCTATAGACGACACCGAACAGAATGCAGGGGCTGTCTTGAAATTGCCATCGGCGAAGGAAACTTCGTACGTGGCAAAGTAGTTTTTCTGATTAATGAGGTTAACGTCCTTAATCCAGGTAGCATCCTGACGAACCACCTTGCCATTAGGGTCGACCGTTGCGGTGTAGAGCTTTGGCGCTGCCAAAACCTGACTGGACATCATCACGGCACAGACGCCCAACAATAGTACTCTGAGGGTATTCATGGTATTTGCGCTCTCTTCCTTGAAATGATCTCGCCATGGGCGAGCATGACCTAAGTAATCATTATTAATTGATGGCACATCGCTTAACCCGACATACCAAAAACAACAAACTCAGGTAAACGCATCAACATCAAATAAGCAATAGAACAATGGCATTCACCAAACAACCAGAGCAGCGCTACAAACTCGATAGAAAGTTCCTACCTGAGCAAGTACGTAAACTTACTGTATTAACAGCACAAGCGTTAGCCCTGCTCTATTCGATTACGGCCCTGATCCTTGGCACGGTACAACGCCTGGTCCGCGCGCTTGAGCACCAAATCGCTGCGCTCCCCCGGTCGGAAAGTGGTGATGCCCATCGACACGGTGATGGTCACCGGCTCGCCCTTGAAGTGAAACGGGCACGCTTCGACGGTCTGGCGCAGGCGTTCCAGCAACGCCAAGCCGTCCGCCATTGGCGTATGGGGCAGCAGGATGACGAACTCTTCGCCACCGAAGCGCGCGAGGAAATCCGCAGCGCGCAGGTGTCTTTTCAGCTGCGTGGCAACGATCTTGAGCACCTTGTCCCCGGCGAGGTGGCCATAACCGTCGTTGATGCGTTTGAAGTGGTCAAGGTCAAGGATGCCAAGCAGCAGACTGGAGCGGCTTTTCTGCAACTGATCGATTTCCTGATCCAGCCGCTCGTTCCACGCGGCGCGGTTAGGCAGGCCGGTAAGAGTGTCGATCAGGGCTTTTTGTCGCTGTTCTTCCAGATGCGCGCGAAAACCTATGGCTTCCTGCTCCATGGTCGCGACGCGACTGGCCAGCGACTGCAGACGTGACGCGACTTCCTGCTCGCGCTGATCACGTTGCTTTTGATGCTCGTCCATCGTGCCGAGCAGCCCTTCCAGACGGCTTTCCAGCACGTTTTTCAGGCCGTCGAGATCGGCGGCTTCCTGCACGCTTTTTTGCAGAGCGCCTAGGTGTTCGCTTAGCTGCTGGTTGAGCTCCCGCGACGCCGACTGCTGACCGGCGTGGTCGTCGCTGGCGGCCTGCAGATTGGCCTGAAACGACTCCAGCCGCTCGTTCAGTTGCTTGAGGTAAAGCTCGAATTCGTGCTGCCCGCTGTCGGTGATTGCCAGCATCAAGACAGCAAGATCGTCGAGAATCGGCAGCAATTCGTACCAGTTAAGCCCATGTTCCAGCCGAACACGCATGGCTTCGGCTTGTGGACGATGATGCTCGGGCAGCGTCAGGTCATTGAGCAGGCCCAACAGGGTTTCTTCGATGTGGGCCGCGACCGAGCTGTAGCTGGGCTCAGGAGATGAAGGCAGGTCGTAAGGGCCGTCTTCTTCAGCCTCGGTGGCTTCTTCAGCCTCTTCTGTTTCGGGGGCCTGCTCCGTGGCCTCCTCGCCGGCATTGTCGTCGGTCAGGTTGTCTTCGGCTGCGTCTTCAGCAGGTTCGTCCGGCGTTTGCGCCTCTGCGTGTTCGATCACCAGCTCTTCGCTGAGCGGCGCTTCTTCAGGGGTGCCTGGGGTGGACTCGGCTTCGGCTTCGGCTTTGGCGATGACTGCGGGGGCTGCGGGGGCTGGCGACTCGACGGGCTCAGGAACGGCCGAAGGGGGTGCTATTTCAATCACCGCAACGCCAGGAGCTTCAGCCCCCGCAACCGTTGCAGGCTTCTCCAGGACGATGGGAGCATCAGGGGGCGGCGCCTCGTTGGTCCACTGGGCCTTGGAACGCTCGTGTTCGGGAGCGTCAGGTTCATCGTCGTCATCGTCGTCATCGGTTTTTGCAGCTGGGGCGAGCGGTGGCTTGGGCGCCTCGGGAGCGGGGTGAGTCGTCGGGGGCGCATCGGCTTCTTCGGCCCCATCACGACCACCGAACAGGCGTTGGAGAAATCCGGGACGCGCCGATTCTTCAGGGTGCTCGATCTCGGCCAGCGCCTTGCCCTGCAACCCACTCAGCTCGCTCAACAGCAGCGGGATCTCTCGGGCCTGATTGACCCGGTCTTCCAGATTCTTGGCGAAACGCTTGAGCGGCTTGGCCACCTCGCGCGGCAGTGGCAGCGCTTGCAACTGGGTCACCAGCGACGTCAACGCCGTGCCCATCTGCTCGATACGCTGCTCGCGGCGCTGCTCGGAATCCAGCACGGCCTTTTCGAGGCGAGGAATCAGGGCCGAAAGACCGGCGTCCATGTCGTCCTTGCGCACGATCTCGCGCATTTCCTTCATGCACTGGTCGACCGCCTTGTCAGCCCCCTCGGCCGCCAGACTGCTGCGCACCAGACCACGCCGCAGCAAGTCGAGGCGGGCATTCCAACGCTTCTCGAGCTTGTCTTGTTGCTCGATGCTCTTGAGGTACTTTTCTTTCCAGCGTTGGGCTTCGTCGCTCATTCCGAGGGTCCGAGAGGAGATGTGCTTGTTATCGGCAGCGAGTCCCCGGTTAATGAGGCCGGCAAGCGAATCTCCACCGCAACCGGCAGATGATCGGAAATGGGTTGGGCCAGCACCTGCACTTTTTCAAGGGTCAGGGTCGGGCTCAACAGAATATGGTCCAGGCAGCGCTGAGGGCGCCAGCTGGGGAAGGTGGCTTCGATCTGCGGCGCTAGCAGGCCCAGATCACGCAAGGGAGAGGTTTCCAACAGGTCGGCCGCATGGGTGTTCATGTCGCCCATCAGCACCTGATGCTTGTAGCCACCGATCAGCTCGCGAATGTAGGCCAGCTGGCGGGTTCGCGTACGCGCACCGAGCGCCAGGTGCATGATCACCACGATCAGCGCGTCCTTGCCTTCGCCGAAGCGCACCAGAATGGCTCCGCGCCCCGCAGGCCCAGGCAACGGGTGGTCTTCGATGTCCCACGGGCGCAAACGGCTCAGCACGCCATTGCTGTGCTGGGCAAAACGTCCGAGGTTGCGATTGAGTTGCTGATGCCAGTACGGAAAGGAACCGAGCTGGGCGAGGTGTTCGACCTGATTGACGTATCCCGACCGCAGGCTGCCGCCATCGGCTTCCTGCAAGGCGACCAGATCGTAGTCGCTCAACAGGTCGCCGATCTTTTGCAGATTCCCGGCACGACCGTTGTGGGGCAGCAGATGCTGCCAGCCGCGGGTCAGGTAATGCCGGTCGCGCTCGGTACTGATGCCCACCTGGATGTTGAAGCTGAGCAACCGGAGCCTGCCATCGGTGGGCAGTCCGGTGTCTTCCAGGTGGCGCTCGTTGACCTTGGGTGTATGCCGGGCAACGGTGCGTTCAGTACCCCAGCGCATCATGATACGGCGCTTACTTGGCAGCGCCCGCGGCGCGCTCTTTGGCAATCAGTTGATCGGCCACGTCCAGCGCCTGCTCCGCACCACCCGCAGAGGCGAGGTCGAAGCGGTACTTACCGTTGACGATCATGGTGGGAACGCCACTGATTTCATACTTCTTGGCCAGTTCCTTGTACTGGGCGATCTTGCCCTTCACAGCGAACGAGTTGAAGGTTTCGAGGAATTTCTGCTTGTCCACGCCCTGAGTGGCGACGAATTCGGCCATGTCGTTCGGGTCGGTCAGACGTTTGCCGCCCTTCTGGATGGCATCGAACACGGCAGTGTGGATCTTGTGCTCAACGCCCATGGTATCGAGAGTGATGAACAGTTGGCCGTGGGCATCCCAAGGACCGCCGAACATGGCAGGAATGCGGACGAAGTGAACGTCGGCCGGCAGTTTTTCAATCCACGGATTGATGGTCGGCTCGAAGGCGTAGCAGTGAGGGCAGCCGTACCAGAACATTTCGACGACTTCGATCTTGCCTGGCTCGGAAACAGGAACGGCGCTGCTCAGCTGGACATATTGCTTGCCAGCTTCGATCGGCTCTGCAGCCTGGGCGGTCAGACCGAACAGGCTGGTGAACACCAGAGCGGCGCTGAGAATCAGATTACGCATGCTTAACTCCTGGGCATGAAAAGTCACCTCGACGGCCGCAGTTGGACCGGGGGAGGTGATACGAGTTCGCAAGTGTAACGCCTGTGAGAGCAAAAAAGGGCAGCCGTTTACGACCCTTTTTAGCCCGTCGGAGAGAGAAACGTATTCAATCATTTCCGGCCGTCGATTCGTCAAAATCGGGGCCTGCGCGTTAATCCGGCTTTAATGCAGACCCTGTATGTAGGCCGACAACGCATCGATGTCCTTGTTGCTCAATTTGGACGCAATGCTGCGCATGACCATGGTGTCGCCATCATTGGTGCGCTCACCTTCGCGGAAGGCGGTCAGCTGTTTTTTCACGTAGTCGGCATGTTGCCCACCCAGGTGTGGAAAGCCCGCCGCGGCATTGCCGGCGCCGTTGGGCGAATGGCAACCCGTACAGGCGGGCATGCCCTGATCGAGCTTGCCGCCGCGAAACAACGCCTCACCTTTGGCGACCAGATTGGCATCGGCAGCACCGATGCTGCCTTTCTGGCTGGCGAAATACGCGGCGATGTCGGCCAGATCCTGCTCGTTGAGGTTATTCAGCAGGCCGGTCATCTCCAGCACAACGCGCTTGCCGTCCTTGATCTCGTGCAGCTGCTTGAGCAGGTAGCGCTGACCCTGGCCGGCCAATTTTGGAAAGTTGGGCGCCGGACTGTTGCCATCCGGGCCATGACAGGCGCCGCAGACGGCGGTTTTGGCCTGACCGGCGGCGGGGTCTCCTACGACGACATCAGCAGCTTGCGTGGGCCCGACCAGACCCAGGATCAACAGCAGACTCACCAGTAGTTTGTTCATCGGCTAATCCAACACGGCTAAAAGTGGAAGGTGCACTACGTTTTTGTACGTATTGTTGTAGGTCTAATGGTAGTTCCACTTCCGCGAACTTCATCCCGAGAACGGGACAAAGCACACACGAAATCTGCGGCAATATATACTTGGGCCCATCAAACGGAAAAAGACACCCCGTTGCCGCGCCTCTGCCGCAACGCCCTCACCGGATATCCCATGCAACTCAAGAACCCGATCCTCGGTTTGTGCCAACAAGCCAAGTTCATGCTCAGCGCCGCCAAAGTCGACCAATGCCCCGATGACGAAGGCTTCGAAGTGGCCTTCGCCGGGCGTTCCAACGCCGGCAAGTCCAGCGCGCTGAACACCCTGACCCACGCCAGCCTTGCGCGCACCTCGAAAACCCCGGGCCGCACGCAGCTGCTGAACTTCTTCAGCCTGGACGACGATCGCCGTCTGGTCGACTTGCCCGGTTACGGCTACGCGAAAGTGCCAATCCCGCTCAAGCAGCACTGGCAGCGCCACCTGGAAGCCTATCTGGGGAGCCGGGAAAGCCTGAAGGGCCTGATTCTGATGATGGACATTCGCCATCCGATGACCGACTTCGACCTGCTGATGCTCGACTGGGCCATTGCCAGCGGCATGCCGATGCACATTCTGCTGACCAAGGCCGACAAACTGACTTTCGGCGCAGCCAAGAACACGCTGCTCAAGGTGCAGTCGGAAATTCGTAAAGGTTGGGGAGACACCGTGACCATCCAGCTGTTCTCGGCGCCCAAACGCCTGGGCCTGGAAGAGGCGTACACCGTGCTCGCCGACTGGATGGAGCTGGAAGACAAGGCCCCTGCGGCCTGAATCATAGGCAAAAAAAACCCCGGACTTCGTATGGGGAGGGGAAGTTCGGGGTCTAAGTCCGGACCTTCAGGGAAGGGTCCGGATATCTGCCAACACTTAACACATAGGAGCATGAATGGCTACGTCAGCCATTCGCACACTCTGACCGGGGTTTGTCCGCGGAAGTTCAAAATCCGTGGAAATTTAATGTTGGCCGCTCTGAATTGATGATCCTACGAAAAAAGGGCTGCAAGGTTGATCAATGCGCCTCATCCCAGTTATTCCCCACACCCACCTCCACCAGCAGCGGCACATCCAGCTCTGCCGCGCCGCTCATGTGCACGCGGATGTCCTGGCTGATCTGCTCGACCAGATCCTCACGCACTTCCAGCACCAGTTCGTCGTGAACCTGCAGGATGACGCGGGCATCGACCCCTGACGATTCAAGCCAGCCATTCACCGCGACCATCGCGCGCTTGATGATGTCGGCGGCCGTGCCTTGCATCGGCGCGTTGATCGCCATGCGCTCGGCGCCTTTGCGCAGGGCCTGGTTCTTGGCGTTGATGTCCGGCAGGTACAGGCGGCGACCAAA
>CAURWS010000067.1:0-10890 GCA_963528485.1 uncultured Pseudomonas sp.
TCCGAGCAGTTCGTGCTCGGCCGCATCCGCCAGCGCAAAGACCACCAGCGCATGCAGATCGCCACGCGTTACGGCATCAGCAACAAGAAGCTGGTGCAGGTGATCGGCGTGATGGAGCAACACACCGAGCCGCCCTTGAGCACCCTTGAACTGGCCGAGGGCATTCAGGTCACGCGCCGCCAGCTGGAGCGGCTGTTTCGTCTGCACCTCAATGACACGCCGAGCAACTTCTATCTGGGCCTGCGCCTTGAGAAGGCCCGACAGCTGCTGCGCCAGAGCGACATGAGCGTGCTGGAGGTCAGCATTGCTTGCGGTTTCGAGTCGCCGTCGTATTTCACCCGCAGCTACAAGGCGCGGTATGGGGTGTGTCCGAGGGAGGATCGTGGGCGGGTAGCGCGGGAGCCGAAGGTCGTTTGACTCTGAATTATGGTCAATTATGGCCGCGGGTATAATTTATACCTGCGACCATAAATCCCGAATCACTTCCCGCCCTTCATCAACGCCGAACACGCCGCCTTGTAGGCCTCGTGCTGATATTTGTTCAGCCCCCCAGGCAGGTCGAAGTTGTGCTTTTTCATCTGCGCATTGATGGTCTGCGGGGACAGCAGCACCACGTCGCATTCGTCCAGCAGTTGGAAAATCGTCTCGATCTTGAACGTGGTCGGGCCGCCGGCGAATTCGCCTTTCTTGCTGCGCTTTTTGATGGCGATGTGGGTGATGGCGTTTTCGTGGACGAAGGTCGCGATCTGGCGGGCGAAGGTTTTGACGTTGGCGGCTTCGTCATCGTCTTCCAAGGCGATTTTCTTGGTTGCCAGCGGCAGGTGTTCAGGAGCGCCGGATGCGCGAGTGGCGACAGCGAAAATGGCTTCGCTGCCTTTGATTTCTACGCCGCAGATGTTCATGTGCTGACCTTGAGCCTGTAAAAGGCATCAGGGTAGCGCATTCGAACGTCATTCAGACTGCGCGATGCTTTCCAGGTACTCGGAACGCTCGTCGCTCATGCGCGCCAGGCAGTCGTTCTGGCCGATATTGAATTCCTTGGTGCCAGGCTTGGCGGGGAACACTTCCACGGCGCAATCGGCTTCGCGCAATTTTTTCCAGGCGTCTTCAGCGGTTTTCAGCTTGGCTGAAAACTCATCGGATTGTGCCTTGTTGGCGCCGAACTGCACTTTCACCCGCTCCAGCAGGTTCTGGAAATTCTCGTCCAGCAGTTTGACCGCCGTGTCGCGGCTGTACACCGAGCATTCCAGGGTCTGTTTGTCTTCGTCCACGCCGTCGCAAGGGGTGGCGTCCGGGTTTGCCGCTGCGTGAGCGCCTGTCGCGAATAGAGCCAGAGCCAGAAAAATCGTCTTCATTGGGGTTTCCCGATTCAGTGATGCTGGGAATTCTCGCCCAAGCACGCGGCAAAGAACAGTTATCAAACGCAAGGCCCAGACGCATGCGGTCGCCCTTTGTCGTTTCTTGACGCTTTCGGCAATTCCCCTGTCGTTTTTACATCCGGCTCATCCGACCCGCAGGCATATGCTGGCCCCAAAGCGCCGGCAGACGTTTCGGCGCACGATTAACCCAGAGGGGACAGCCTGATGAGCCCAGCCGAATTGCACGCCGACAGCATCGTTATCGACGGTCTGATCATTGCCAAATGGAACCGTGAGCTGTTCGAAGACATGCGCAAAGGTGGCCTGACCATGGCCAACTGCACTGTTTCGGTGTGGGAAGGCTTTCAGCAGACCGTCAACAGCATCGCTTCGAGCCAGAAGCTGATTCGCGAAAACAGCGATCTGGTGATTCAGGTGCGCAACACCGCTGACATCCGCAAGGCCAAAGAACTGGGCAAGACCGGCATTCTGTTCGGCTTCCAGAACGCTCACGCGTTCGAAGACCAGATCGGCTACGTCGAGATCTTCAAACAGCTGGGCGTGGGCATCGTGCAGATGTGCTACAACACCCAGAATCTGGTCGGCACCGGCTGCTACGAGCGCGACGGCGGCTTGTCGGGCTTCGGTCGTGAAATCGTCGCGGAAATGAACCGCGTCGGCATCATGTGCGACCTGTCCCACGTCGGCTCCAAGACCTCCGAGGAAGTCATCCTCGAATCGAAAAAGCCAGTGACCTATTCCCACTGCCTGCCTTCGGGTCTGAAAGAACACCCTCGCAACAAATCCGACGCTGAACTGAAGTTCATCGCCGACCACGGCGGTTTTGTCGGCGTGACCATGTTCGCGCCGTTCCTGGCCAAGGGCATCGATTCGACCATCGACGACTACGCCGAAGCCATCGAATACGTGATGAACATCGTCGGCGAAGACGCCATCGGTATCGGCACCGACTTTACCCAAGGTCACGGCCAGGAATTCTTCGAATACCTGACCCACGACAAGGGCTACGCCCGCCGTCTGACCAACTTCGGCAAGATCATCAACCCGCTGGGCATCCGCACTGTCGGCGAGTTCCCGAACCTGACCGAAACCCTGCTCAAACGCGGCCATTCGGAGCGCGTTGTGCGCAAGATCATGGGCGAGAACTGGGTTCGCGTGCTGGGCGACGTCTGGGGCGAATAAGGCCCCTACACACTGATTTCTCCCTCTCCCGTCCGTGGAGAGGGCATCCAATAAAATTTCTGGAGTCAAGTTTCCATGGCCAAGATCGCCCCGCAATTGCCAATCGAAGTCGACAGCGAGACCGGTGTCTGGACCTCCGACGCCCTGCCAATGCTGTACGTGCCACGTCACTTCTTCGTGAACAACCACATGGGCATCGAGGAAGTGCTGGGCGCCGACGCCTACGCCGAGATCCTCTACAAGGCCGGTTACAAGTCCGCCTGGCACTGGTGTGAAAAAGAAGCCGAATGCCATGGCATCGAAGGCGTCGCGGTGTTCGAGCACTACATGAACCGTCTGTCGCAGCGTGGCTGGGGCCTGTTCAAGATCCAGGAAATCGATCTGGATAAAGGCACCTGCAGCGTCAAGCTGGAGCACTCGGCGTTCGTGTACGTCTACGGCAAGGTCGGTCGCAAGGTCGATTACATGTTCACAGGCTGGTTCGCCGGCGCCATGGACCAGATTCTCGCTGCCAAAGGCAGTTCCGTTCGCACTGTAGCCGAGCAGGTTTACGGCGGATCGGAAGAGGGCCACGAAGATGGCCTGTTCGTCGTAAAACCGTTGTAAGCCGAGGACCGTGAGATGGCTTTCGAAGCAATGTTTCAGCCGATTCAAATCGGCAAACTGACAATCCGCAACCGCGTCCTCAGTACCGCGCACGCCGAGGTTTATGCCACTGATGGCGGCATGACCACCGACCGTTACGTGAAGTATTACGAGGAGAAAGCCAAAGGCGGCATCGGCCTGGCCATTTGTGGCGGCTCTTCCAGTGTGGCGATCGACAGCCCGCAAAGCTGGTGGAAGTCGGTCAACTTGGCCACCGACAAGATCATCCCGCACTTCCAGAATCTTGCGGACGCCATGCACAAGCACGGCGCCAAGATCATGATCCAGATCACCCACATGGGCCGTCGCTCCCGTTGGGACGGCGACCATTGGCCGACGCTGATGTCGCCATCGGGTATCCGTGAGCCTGTGCACCGCGCGACCTGTAAAACCATCGAGCCAGAAGAGATCTGGCGCGTGATCGGCAACTACGCCAGCGCTGCTGCTCGCGCCAAGGCCGGTGGCCTGGACGGCGTTGAACTGTCGGCCGTGCACCAGCACATGATCGACCAGTTCTGGAGCCCGCGCGTCAACAAGCGTACGGACGAGTGGGGCGGCAGCTTCGAAAACCGCATGCGCTTCGGTCTGGAAGTGATCAAGGCCGTGCGCAAGGAAGTCGGTCCTGACTTCTGCGTGGGCCTGCGTATCTGTGGTGACGAGTTCCACCCGGACGGTCTCAGCCATGAAGACATGAAAGAGATCGCCAAGTATTACGACCAGACCGGCATGATCGACTTCATCGGTGTGGTGGGTTCGGGGTGCGATACGCACAACACCCTGGCCAACGTTATCCCCAACATGAGTTATCCACCCGAGCCGTTCCTGCACCTGGCGGCCGGTATCAAGGAAGTGGTCAAGGCTCCGGTTCTGCACGCGCAGAACATCAAGGACCCGAACCAGGCCACGCGTATTCTGGAAGGCGGTTACGTCGACATGGTCGGCATGACCCGCGCGCACATCGCCGACCCGCACCTGATCACCAAGATCAAGATGGGCCAGGTCGATCAGATTCGTCAGTGCGTCGGTGCCAACTACTGCATCGACCGCCAATACCAGGGCCTGGACGTACTGTGCATCCAGAACGCCGCGACCTCCCGTGAGTACATGGGCGTGCCGCACATCATCGAGAAAACCACCGGCGTGAAACGCAAAGTGGTGATCGTCGGTGCCGGCCCTGCGGGGATGGAAGCTGCGCGTGTGTCGGCCGAACGCGGCCACGACGTGACCCTGTTCGAGAAGAAGGACGCCATCGGCGGCCAGATCACCACGGCGTCGAAAGCGCCGCAGCGTGATCAGATCGCCGGTATCACCCGCTGGTATCAACTGGAACTGGCGCGTCTGAAAGTGGACCTGCGTCTGGGCACCGCAGCAGATGTGGCCACCATTCGCGATCTGCGTCCGGATGTGGTGGTGCTGGCAGTGGGCGGTCACCCGTTCATCGAACAGAACGAACACTGGGGCGCGGCTGAAGGCCTGGTGGTCAGCAGCTGGGACGTGCTGGACGGCAAGGTTGCGCCGGCCAAGAACGTGCTGGTCTACGACACCATCTGCGAATTCACCGGGATGTCGGTCGCCGACTTCATGGCCGACAAAGGCAGCCAGGTCGAGATCGTCACCGACGACATCAAGCCGGGCGTGGCCATGGGCGGTACGTCTTTCCCGACGTACTACCGCAGCATGTACCCGAAAGAAATCATCATGACCGGCGACATGATGCTGGAGAAGGTCTACCGCGAAGGCGACAAGCTGGTGGCGGTGCTGGAGAACGAATACACCGGCGCCAAAGAGGAGCGGGTGATCGACCAGGTGGTGATCGAGAACGGCGTGCGTCCTGACGAAGAGCTGTACTACGGCCTCAAGGAGGATTCGCGCAACAAGGGCCAGATCGACATCGACGCCCTGTTCGCGATCCAGCCTCAGCCGTTGTTGAGCCAGGCCGGTGATGGCTACCTGCTGTACCGCATCGGTGACTGCGTGGCGCAGCGTAATACCCACGCTGCTATCTATGACGCACTTCGACTTTGTAAAGATTTTTGACGGCTTAGCTGCAAGCCACAACCTGCAAGCTACAAGTTAAAAGCGCTGCGTTTGCCGTTGCTCTTGCTTGCAGCTTGTAGCTTGTAGCTTGCACCTCGCAGAGGTGAGTCTGATGCTCAACACCCTTCTTCCAATCCTGCTGTTCGCCGCCCTGGGCCTTGGTGTCCTCGGCGCGTTGCGGCGGGTGGCCATGTGGCGCAACGGGCGTGCGTCCAAGGTCGATCTTTTGGGCGGCCTGCTGGCCATGCCCAAGCGCTACATGGTCGATCTGCACCATGTGGTCGCGCGGGACAAATACATCGCCAACACCCACGTCGCGACAGCAGGCGGCGCGGTGGCGTCGATCATTCTGGCGATTCTGGTCCACGGTTTCGGCCTGCATAACCGCTTCCTCGGTTACGCGCTGCTGCTGATGACGGCGGTGATGTTCGTCGGTGCGATCTTCGTTTATAGGCGTCGCCGCAACCCGCCAAGCCGCCTGTCGAAAGGCCCGTGGATGCGCCTGCCGAAAAGCCTGCTGGCGTTTTCTGGCTCGTTCTTTCTGGTGACCTTGCCGGTCGCGGGCATCCTGCCGGAAAACTTCGGTGGCTGGCTGCTGGCAATCATCCTGGGAATCGGCGTGCTGTGGGGCGTTTGCGAGTTGTTCTTCGGCATGACCTGGGGCGGCCCGATGAAACACGCCTTCGCCGGTGCGCTGCACCTGGCCTGGCACCGTCGCGCCGAACGCTTTGGCGGCGGTCGTTCGACCGGCCTCAAGCCGTTGGACCTGACTGACCCCACTGCGCCGCTGGGCGTGGAAAAACCCAAGGATTTCACCTGGAACCAACTGCTGGGCTTCGACGCCTGCGTGCAGTGCGGCAAGTGCGAAGCGGCATGCCCTGCGTTCGCTGCCGGCCAGCCGCTGAACCCGAAAAAGCTGATTCAGGACATGGTCGTCGGCCTTGCTGGCGGCACTGACGCGAAATTCGCCGGCAGCCCGTATCCAGGCAAACCCGTTGGGGAACATGGCGGCAACCCGCATCAACCGATCGTCAACGGTCTGGTCGACGCTGAAACCCTGTGGTCGTGCACCACCTGCCGCGCCTGCGTAGAAGAGTGCCCGATGATGATCGAGCACGTGGACGCCATCGTCGACATGCGCCGCCATCTGACCCTGGAAAAGGGCGCGACCCCGAACAAAGGCGCCGAGGTGCTGGAAAACCTCATCGCCACCGACAACCCGGGCGGCTTTGCACCGGGCGGTCGTCTGAACTGGGCGGCGGACCTGAACCTTAGCCTGATGAGTGAGAAGAACACAACCGACGTGCTGTTCTGGGTCGGTGATGGCGCGTTCGACATGCGCAACCAGCGCACCTTGCGCGCCTTCGTCAAAGTGCTGAAAGCGGCGAAAGTCGACTTCGCAGTGCTGGGCCTGGAAGAACGCGACAGCGGTGATGTCGCCCGCCGTCTGGGGGATGAAGCGACCTTCCAGATGCTCGCCAAACGCAACATTCAGGCGCTGTCGAAATACAGCTTCAAGCGTATCGTCACCTGCGATCCGCACAGCTTCCATGTGCTGAAAAACGAGTACGGCGCCTTTGGCGGCAACTACCTCGTCCAGCACCACAGCACCTATATGGCCGAGCTGATCGGTGATGGCGCGCTGAGCCTGGGTCAACACAAAGGCTCAAGCGTGACCTACCACGACCCGTGCTACCTGGGTCGTTACAACGGCGAGTACGAAGCGCCGCGCCACGTGCTCAAGGCGCTGGGCATCGAGGTCAAGGAAATGCAGCGCTCCGGTTTCCGCTCCCGTTGCTGCGGCGGCGGTGGCGGCGCACCGATCACTGACATTCCGGGCAAACAGCGTATCCCTGACATGCGCATGGAAGACATCCGCGAGACCGGCGCCGAGCTGGTGGCCGTGGGTTGCCCACAGTGCACCGCGATGCTTGAAGGCGTGGTCGAACCGCGCCCGATGATCAAGGACATCGCCGAACTGGTGGCCGACGCTCTGCTTGAACCGGCTGCGCCCGCCAAACCGGCTCCTGCCAAACGTGAACCTGCGGAGGCGCATTGATGAGCGACATTATCCGCCGCGACCCTCGTGCCGAGTGGATCGCCCGCAACCGACTGCACCCGCTGCACGCGGCCATGCAACCGGTACAAAGCAGCTGGATGGGGCCCAACGGCGTCATCCGCAAGAACGTGCACGGCATCGGTTTCATCGGCCCCAACGGCATCAAACGCATCGACCGCAGCGGCGCGCAACAGGGGGGGGCCACCAAGCGTTCGGCCTCTGTCGAAGTGCAATTGCCGCTGCATCAGGTAGCCGAGCCTGCTTTCTATATTGCCGTTGTGCCGGACATGGTCGGTGGCCGCCTTAGCAGCCACGACCGCGATTTGCTGGGCCTGGCCCATGGTCTGGCAGGCAAGGACGGCGCGGTACTGGCCGTGGTTTTCGGCGAGCACAAGGAAAGCACGTTCGAAACCGCTGGCGTGGATCGTCTGCTGGTACTGGAAGGCAACGAATTCGCCGGTTACTCACCGGAGCAGCGCGTGCAAGGCTTGCGGGCTGTGGATAACCAGTTCGGCCCGCGCCACTGGCTGCTGCCTGACAGCCGCACCGGTGGTGGCGAGTTGGGCCGCCGTTTCGCCGCAAGCCTGGGCGAGCGCCCGGCGACGCGGATCTGGCAGGTCAAGGACGAACAGGCCACAGGCCGCGCCGGTGCTGGCCGTGAAGACATTTCCCGCGCAGTTTCTCGCCTCATTCTGGCGGCCGCCGAGTGCGCTGAGCCGGTCAGCGAAACCCGCCATGAAGCCCTACCGGTCGAGTTGTCCACAACCATTGCGCGCAGCCTGCCACGCATCGAAGACCTCGGCGCAGTGGCGGTCGACCCTGCACTTATCCCCATGGCCGAGGCGGAGTTCATATTCTCCGGCGGCAATGGCGTGAAGGACTGGGCACTGTTCCACCGCACAGCCGCCACTCTGGGCGCCACTGAAGGCGCCTCCCGCGTGGCGGTGGACGATGGCTTCATGACCCGCGATCGCCAGGTTGGTGCTTCAGGCACATGGGTCACGGCCCGCGTGTACGTGGCTGTGGGTATCTCCGGCGCGATCCAGCACTTACAAGGCATCGGCGCGTGCGACAAAGTCGTGGCGATCAACCTCGATCCAACCTGCGACATGATCAAACGTGCTGATTTGTCAGTGATTGGCGAAAGCGCTGAAATCCTCAATGCGCTCATCGAAGCCATCGAGGCCTACCGGAACGAGGCGAAACGCGATGCAGCCTGACAAAAAACTGCCTGTGGATAAAGCCGCCTTGCACGTCATCAGCCTGGTCTCCATTGGCGCGCATCCGACGTCTGGCCGTCCGCGCCGCGCCGAACAGGATGCCCGCGCCGTTGAGCTGGGCCTGCAACTGGCTGGGGATAACTTGCACGTGCTGCACGCCGGCAATGCCGAGGAGCCTGCACTGCGTGCTTACCTCGGCATGGGTCTGAAAGAACTGCACGTCCTCGATCAGCCCGAAGGCGCCGATGCGCTGCCAGGGCTGGCCGATTACATTCGTGAATCCGGCGTACAGCTCGTGTTGGCGGGCACTCAAGCTGAAACCGGTGAAGGCTCCGGCATGCTGCCCTACCTGCTTGCCGAAAAGCTCGGCTGGCCGCTGGTGGTGGGCATGGCCGAAGTCGAATCCATCAGCAATGGCGCAGCCCAGGTCCTCCAGGCCCTGCCGCGCGGCCAACGCCGCCGTCTCAAGGTTCGCCTGCCATTCCTCGCCACTGTGGATAACGCAGCACCCAAGCCTCGCCAAAGCGCTTACGGCCCCGCCCAGCGCGGCACGCTGGATGCGGAGCAGATCGACGTCACCATCGACGAGTTATTCACAGGCGCTGAACTCACGCCAGCCAAACCCCGGCCAAAACGCTTGAAAGTGATCAAGGCGAAAAGCGGTGCTGACCGGATGAAGGCGGCGACAGCAAAAGCCAGCGGCGGCGGTGGGCAGGTGCTTAAAGGTGTGAGCCCGCAGGAAGGCGCTGCGGCGATTTTGAAGTTGTTGGTGGAGGAGGGGGTGGTGCGTTAAACCATGGTTCCTTGAACACAAAAGGCTGGGGGTCATCGAGCGCGACTGTCGTGTTGGTGGAGGCTGTGTCGACGATCATCACGTCGAACACTTGCTCAATGACCTGACGCGGGCCCTGTTTCAGGCTCCAGGTGAAGAAGACGAGGCAGCCAAGCAGCATGATGAAGCATGCAGAGCCAATGACGCTTTGCGATACGCCAGTCCAGAAGCCAGGTCGGGCGGATCGTATCTCGTGACTGGCTTTGGCCGCATATATCTCTTCCATCTCCCTTGTCTCGTCAGCGAGAGATGCTTTCAGAAAATCCACGGCAAGCTGCGCTGCTTGACTCCGGTAGCTCTCAAGAACTGACACGTTGTTGCTCATGTCGTGAAACGCCGCAAGATCGGCGTCGTTCGGGAGTTCTCCGTGCTTTTGCTTGAATGCCAGGATGTATTCGATTTTCTGGCGCTTGTATTGTGAGTAGGCCAGCTTGCCAACGATGTCGTTATCGTCCGCAACCAATGCATTGTAGATGTGGTTGTAGCTTACTTTTGTCATGCAAACTCAGTCTCGCGCAGCTTTGCATACGCAGAGGCAAAGGCGCTGTTGATCTCTTCTATTGTTCTGGGCCGGAAGGTGACGATGCCTAGCAGTTCTCGTGGAAGCTTTGCAGGGCGGCCTCGGTGCTCTATCAGATGAGCATTAGCCCTCAAGACCACGTCGCGGGTGAAGGGTGATCTATTTTTCATGATTGAATCCTGCCGGTCAGGTTGCACAGGTGGCGAGTTTAAAATGCCTTGAAAGAAGTCGATGTCAGACATTTCCGATTCTTCAGCCCTCAACTTGCTCACATACCCACAATCCCTGTTAACCCACCTGTGGATAAACTGTTCGGCCATTGCTGAAAGCGTTGTATTGCATGGCTGGTAAGCCGATGGTTAAAAAGTAACCAATCTATCTCGCGGTTTTTAAACGCTTTTTTCCCACAGCCAATTCCAAATGAGGTGCCGTTCTACCCACATTCTCTGTGCGCGTCCATGTGGATAAGATGTTCGCTTTCCGCTACAGGCCATATGAAACGGCGCTTGCAAGCGATTGTTCAAATATTGATCAATCTGGCGTTTCTCTGACGACCAAGCCTTTCAGTCCCCTGAATCTCACCACTTATTGCCCTTTTCCACAGCCATGAGCTCCTCGCGGGAAGTTGCGCACAATCTCTGTTGGCGGTTCTGTGGATAAGGTGTTCGCGGTCCTCTGTGAGCCTTATATTCCGCGTCTTTTAGAGATCTGATCAAAATATGATCAGCCATTTCTCACCCACGTCATGTTGAATAAGTCACGGTTTTTTCTGGCTTGTTGCACAGGCACGAATCGACTTTCCACAATTGCTGTGGGTTGTGCTGTGGACAAGTTGTTTGTGGATGGTGGTGAGCGCTGTGGAGGCAGGTGTGGGGCAGGGTTGAGCGTTTTTTGATCAAAAAATTTTCGGCAGCCCGAAAGCATCGCGGGCAAGCGCCCGACAAAAGGTAATTGGGTTTTGTGTAGGAGCGCGCGTGGCCCCCCAACCGGGGGTTCACACGCGGGAAAGAGGTAGC
>CAURWS010000068.1:0-10822 GCA_963528485.1 uncultured Pseudomonas sp.
CCCCATTCGCCAGCAAGCCGGCTCCCACAATGTGGCGTTCGCCCTAGAGACTGCTGCTACAGACGTTTATCAGTGCAGCTTCATCCGGGGCTCAGTCCCGCGCCCGATCCGGCTGCCCAGCATCAGCATCAACGTGCGGAACGTGCCGTACAGCGCCATCTGGTGCATGCGGTACAACGACACGTAGAACATCCGCGCCAGCCAGCCTTCCAGCATCACGCTGCCGGTCAGGTTGCCCATGAGATTGCCCACCGCCGAGAACTTCGACAGGGAAATCAGCGAGCCGTAATCCTTGTAGCGATACTCCGGCAACTCACCGCCTTCGATGCGCAATTTCAGCGATTTCACCAGCAACGACGCCTGCTGGTGCGCCGCCTGAGCGCGAGGCGGGACGTTGCGATCCGTGCCTTTCTGCGGGCAGGCCGCGCAGTCGCCAAAGGCAAAGATGTTGTCGTCGCGAGTGGTCTGCAGCGTAGGACGCACCTGCAATTGATGGATGCGGTTGGTCTCAAGCCCCGCGATGCCTTCCAGAAACGCCGGAGCACGAATGCCCGCCGCCCAGACTTTCAACGTCGCCGGGATCACTTGGCCCGTAGCGGTCACCAGGCCCTCAGCGGTCACTTCACTCACCGCCGAGTTGGTCAGCACGGTCACGCCGAGCTTTTCCAGGGTCTTGTGTACCGGGCCGCCAATACGTTCCGGCAGGGCAGGCAACACGCGCGGGCCAGCCTCGATCACGGTAATGCGCAGGTTTTCCGGCTTGATCTGGCCCAGACCGTAAGCCGCCAGTTCGTGAGCCGCGTTGTGCAATTCAGCGGCCAGTTCAACCCCTGTAGCGCCTGCGCCAACGATGGCCACGTTGATTTCTTCGGTGGTCGCCAGCTCGTTGGCGTGAGCACGCAGATAACGATTGAGCAGTTGCTGGTGAAAGCGCTCGGCCTGCTTACGCGTGTCGAGGAACAGGCAATGTTCGGCCGCACCTTTGGTGCCGAAATCATTGGTCGTGCTGCCGACGGAAATCACCAGCGAGTCGTAATCCAGGCTGCGCGCCGGGACCAGTTCGTTGCCGTTTTCGTCCAGCGTGGCGGCCAGATGAATCTGCTTGTTCTCGCGATCCAGCCCTTCCATACGACCGAGCTGAAACTGGAAGTGGTTCCACTTGGCCTGCGCCACGTAGTTCAGCTCGTCCTCATAAGAGTTGAGCGAACCGGCGGCCACTTCGTGCAGCAGTGGTTTCCAGATGTGAGTCAAATTGGCGTCCACCAGCGTGACGCTGGCCGTGCCTTTTTTGCCCAGGGTTTTACCCAGACGGGTAGCCAGCTCCAGACCACCGGCGCCTCCGCCGACGATCACGATACGATGAGTCATGGGGATATCTCATAAGGCTTAAGGAATTCTCAAGTGGCGTTATCCGCGCGAGCGCCACGCAGCTCATAGCGTCAGATAGCTCAGTAAACGGCTCAACAGGCCCAACCCGATCACCACGACAAGCACCACCACAAGGAGCAGCCATGGCCGAAAAGGCCGGCGCTCGACTTGATGCTGAGGCGCTTGAAGGTACTCTTCGACACGCTTCTGGTCGTCAGGGTTCAGGCGGCTGGTCATAAAGCCTCGTCATGAACATTGACCGGCGTCAGAAAACGACGGCCTGCAATACGGTAGCTTCGTTGACGACAGACTCCGGCTTTTGGTTACACCGGATTTCAACGCGAATGCCGCTTTGTAACATTCGCGCAGAAATTGCGCCATCACAGGCTGATCCCCACATCGAACACCACGCTGCGACCCAGGTTCGTGCGCAGAAAGTCCGGCGCATCAGGGTGCGCGAACAGCACGCGGGCGAAGGTCGGACCCACCAGTGAGAGCGAGCGCCAGCCCTGTCGCAGGTATTCGGTGGGCGGAGGGAAATGGCTGTTGAGGTCCAGCACTTCGCGCTTGAGACTGGCGAAGGCGATGATGTCCAGCTCGCTCAAATCCAGCCCGCGTTCCTTGTAGTTGTGCGCCTTCTTGCGCAAGGTCGGCGCCAGACGGCGCAGCAGTTCGGACGCCGGAATGCGCTTGGGCTTGGCCTCGCGGCGCACCAGCTGGCTCAGGGAAAACGCACTGCGCCTGCGCTGCAGCTCCTCGCGCCATTCATCATTGAGCCTGCGTCCCTCATCGAGCACGAAGAACACCTCAAAACACGCATCGCGAAACAGTACGTCCGGCGGTTCTTGCCCGGCGGGCAGGAAATCGTCGGTGCGATGAGCAATGTTCAGGCCTTGCAGCAAACGCTGGCACACCCAGCGCTCCCGTTCCCATTTACGCGCATTGGACAGAAACGCATTGGCTTGCTCGGCCTGGATCGTCAGCAGACGCAGGTAGTCAGAGTCGTCCATGGGGGAGAGCTTAGCGCTCTGGCGGCAAGTTGAAACGTCTTGTGGAACATAAAGTTGAAGGCTCTGGCTTTTGATTCTGGCCGCAGGCCGTAGGAGCCGAAGCCTGTCGCGCGTGCTTGAAATCAGACCTACACATCCCGCTGCTTCCTGAACTGCCCCGGCGGCATTCCGTGGGCGTGGCGGAAGCGTCGGGAGAAGTACGCCTCGTCTGCGAACCCACACAGCCGCGCGACTTCGCCTACAGGTTTGCTGCCGTTGAGCAGCAGCGTGCGGGCCAGATGCATACGGCGGTCGAGGACCAGTTCGCTGAAGGTCTTGCCCACTTCCTTACGCAGCCAGTGGGTCAGGTAGTTGGGTGACAGGAAGGCGGCGGAGGCGGCTTTTTTCAGGCTCAGGTCCGGGTCGCTGAGGTTTTTGCGCACGTACTCGGACATGCGCGCCAGGGCATCGCGGCGGCTGCGTTCGGCGGCGTTGTCGTCGGCCATGAGTTTGATCGGCTCGGCGTAGAGCTCGCAGATCGTGCCGATCAGTTGCAGCAGGCAGCCCTTGAGAATCTCCCGTGTGCCGAAGTGACGGTTCTGGTCCAGGTTGCGCATGCGGTCGAGCAGGCGCTGGATCTCGGCGAAGTTTTCGGCGCTCAAGGTGAAGTCCAGATGCTCCTGAAAACGAAACGGCGAGAGCTCGGGCGCCAGCGCAATCGGCACGTCTTCGAGGTCCAGCGGGTCGCATTGCAGTTGCGGCAGCAGGAAGGTCTGGGCGAAGTTGATCAGCAGGAAATTGCCTTCCGGCGGGTGCGGAATCAGGTGCAGCTTGTGCGGCAGGATGAACGCCAGAGTATTGCGCGGGAAGGGGCGAACGACGCCGCCGATGTGCTGCAAGGTGTCACCGCCCAGGTTGATCTGGATCTGGAAATACTCATGACGGTGGGGCGCGGTTTCGGGCTTTCCCTCGGTCTTGCCACGGATGTAGAAGTCCGGCCGCTCACTGCGTTGCTGCATGCCGTAGGTGGGGATGCGGGTGGCAGGGTCCATCGTGATGATCCTCGGTAACGAGTTTTTATTGTCAGTTGTCCTACGACGTGATTCAAAACTTTTCTGTTCGACGGTGCCAGTTTTTTTGTCCAAAAACGCTCTGACCTTCTTCAAAAGTCTAACCGCTCTAGCACGAGGCTTAAGGTCGATCAGTTTGTGTTTCGAGAGCTTTCCGCGTGCTACGAAATTCTTGGACAAATAATTACGGCACGGGCCTGAAATCCAAAAACGTTCTAAGCAGCGGGTTGTTTAAAACCGGTCGTACGATAACTTGAAGGGGCGCTTCATCACTCGATTCCAATAAAAACAACGAGGAATTCTCATGTCGAGCAATCCTGATATTCAGGCGATCGATGCTGCCGTGGCCGCTCCCATGGCCGCCGCTCCCGCCCGTCCCGTTTCGCACCGACGCTGGTTCATGCTTTCGCTGTTGTTGATCGCGACGATCATCAACTACGTGGACCGGGTCAACATTTCCATCGCAGCCCCCTTCATGGCCAAGGACCTGGGCCTGGATAAAGTCCAGATGGGCCTGATCTTCTCGGCCTTCGCCTGGACCTACGCCTTCGCCCTCGTGCCTGCCGGCTTCATCGCCGACCGCTTCGGCTCGCGACTGACCTACGGCGTGTCGCTGATTTCCTGGTCGGCGGTCACGGTGTGTCAGGGCATGGCAGGGGGCTTCGCTTCGTTGTTCGGCTTGCGCCTGGCCGTCGGCGCCATGGAAGCGCCTGCGTTCCCGGCCAACAGCCGCGCGGTCACGGTGTGGTTCCCGGCCCGTGAACGGGGCCTGGCCAGCAGTATTTACGTTTGCGGTCAATATCTGGGCACCGCGCTGTTCACCGGTTTGCTGCTGTGGCTGGCGACCACCTACGACTGGCGCCACGTGTTCTACAGCACCGGTATCGTCGGCATTCTGTTCGGCATTGCCTGGCTCTACCTGTACCGCGACCCGCTGAACTGCAAGAAGGTCAGCCAGCAGGAACTCGATTACATCGAGGCGGGCGGCGGCCTGGTCAAAAGCAGCCAGGACAAGAACAAGTTCAAGTGGGCACAGATTGCTGAGCTGTTTCAGTATCGTCAGGTCTGGGCCATCTGCATCGGCAAGTTCGCCATCACCTCGGTGCTGTATTTCTTCCTGACCTGGTTCCCCACTTACCTGATTGAAGAGCGTCATTTGACGATGGTCAAAGTCGGCATCTTTGCGATCTTGCCCTTCATCGGCGCCACGGTGGGCGTGTTGCTGGCGGGTATCGTGTCCGACTGGCTGATCCGGCGCGGCGTGTCGCTGTCCTTCGCGCGCAAATTGCCGCTGGTGGTGGGCTCGGCGCTGGGCATGTCGATCATGCTGGTGAATTTCACCGACTCCAACACCGTGTGCATCGCGCTGCTGACCATCGCCTTTTTCGCACAAGGCATCGCGTCGGCGTCCTGGGCGGCGGTGTCTGAAATCGCCCCGAAACAGCTGATCGGCCTGACCGGTGGCATCACCAGCCTGGCCGCGAATATCGGCGGCATCGTGACGCCCATCGTCATCGGCCAGATCCTGCATGTCACCGGTGGTTTCGCCTGGGCGTTCTGGTTCATCGGCGGGCTGGCGTGCATGGGCTCGCTGTCCTATTCGCTGCTGCTGAGTCGCATTTACCGCATTCAGCTCAAGGCGCAGTAAGTGTTCCAGATGTGTGTGTGACCTTCTGCCGAACTGGGCAAGGGCGTGCGCGAGTACGCCCTTTTTTCTGCCCGCACATTGAGTTTTTTAGTCCAGCGCGAACACGGTTTTGTCCAACTTTGTGGCGTTTCGATCCCGTAGTCTCGAGGTCAATCGCTTCACCCTGTAGGAGCGAGCTTGCTCGCGATAGTGGAGTGTCATTCGCCATTTTCGTCACTGGAAGATTGCATCGCGAGCAAGCTCACTCCTACAAAAAGATCGATTAAGACCGGGCCATAAGGAAAATCCATGAGTAACTTTGTATTCGAACCCTCGCGCATCTCCAGCCTGCCGGTCAGTGGCAGCGATGCACGTTTCCCCGTCGCCCGGGTGTTTTGCCTGGGGCGCAACTATTACTGGGGCGACTCGCTGAACGCTGTGCGTGAAGTGCCTGCGTTCTTCATGAAGCCTGCGACGTCGGTCATCGACGCCACCGGCGAGCTGGATTTTCCGACCCAGACCGAACAGTTCTGCCATGAGATCGAGCTGGTCGTGGCCATCGGCAAAGACGGTTTTGAGATCAGCGAAGAGCAGGCGCTGGAGCACGTCTGGGGTTACGCCGCAGGCCTGGACCTGACCCGCCGCGATCTGCAGATGGCCGCCAAGGCCGTGGGCAATCCCTGGGAGCCGGCCAAAGCGTTCGATGGCTCGGCGCCGATCACGCCGATTCAACCCGCCAGCCGCAACAGCCACCCCAGGCAGGGCGCGATCTGGCTCAGCGTCAACGGTGTCGAGCGCCAGCGCTCGGATCTGCAAAGCCAGATCTGGTCGGTGAGCGAAGTCATCAGCCAGCTTTCCCATTCCGTCAGTCTGCGGGCCGGCGATCTGATCATGACCGGCACCCCACCCGGCGTCGCGGCGCTGCAAGTGGGTGACGTGATCAACGGCGGCATCAGCGGTGTCGGCGAATTCGAGGTCCGGATCGGCAGCCGTCGCGCCGCCTGACCCCTTCACACGCGCAACAGGAGAACAACAATGACAACATCAAACCCTTCGAAAATTGCCCTGGTCACCGGCGCGGGCAGCGGCATTGGTCGCGCTGTCGCCCAGGGGCTGCTGGAAGATGGCTACAAAGTTGTGGTCACTGGCCGTCGTCTCGAACCCCTGGAAGCCTTCGTCGCTCAGGCCCGCGAGCAAGGTCATGAGGCCCTGGCGGTGTCGACCGACGTGCGTGATCCCGCCAGCGTCGACAAGCTGTTCGCGACCATCGAAGAGGTCTACGGCCGACTTGATGTGGTGTTCAACAACGCAGGCGTCAACGCCCCCGCCGTGCCGATGGACGAGCTGCCGGTAGAGACCTGGCTGAGCGTGCTCGACACCAACGTCACCGGGGTTTTCCTGTGCAGCCGAGGCGCGTTCGGGCTGATGCGCAAACAGTCGCCTCAAGGTGGCCGGATCATCAACAACGGCTCGATTTCCGCCCATGTTCCGCGCCCGTTCACCGCGCCCTACACGGCCAGCAAACACGCCGTGCTGGGCCTGACCAAAAGCCTGGCGCTGGACGGGCGCGAGTTCAACATCGCCTGCAGCCAGATCGACATCGGCAACGCGCTGACCGAGCTGTCGGTGCGCATGACCAAAGGCGTGCGCCAGGCCAACGGCTCCATTGCGGTAGAGCCGATGATCGACGTCAAACACATCGCCGATGCCGTGCGTTACATCGCTGCGCTACCGCTCTCGGCCAACGTGCTGAACATGACCGTCATGGCGACCAACATGCCTTTCGTGGGCCGTGGTTGATCCTTCTGCAATTCGATGTGAGCGAAATGTCTATGAAACCTGAAATCCTGCAACTGAGCCCGATCCTGATTCCTGAAATCAACGCCCGGCTCAACGCGTTGTACACCGTGCGCCCGTATTTTCAGCAGGCCGACAAGGCTGCGTACCTGGCTGAACATGCTGCCAACATTCGCGGCGTGGTCACTGGCGGGCACACCGGCATCACCCGCGCGGTGATGGAGCAGTTGCCCAAGGTCGAGGTGATCGCGGTCAATGGCGTGGGCACGGATGCAGTGGATCTGGCCTATGCCCGCGACCGCGGCATTCGGGTTACCGCCACTATCGGCGCGCTGACCGAAGACGTCGCGGACCTGGCCATCGGCCTGCTGATTTCGGCCTGTCGCGGGTTGGGCACGGGGGATCGCTACGTGCGCTCCGGCGAGTGGGCCAGAACCGCAACGCCGCTGGTGCCATTGCCGTTGGCTCGGCAGTTCAGCGGCATGCGCGTGGGCATCGTGGGTCTGGGCCGGGTAGGGCGCGCGGTCGCCACACGGGCTGCAGCGTTCGGCTGCCCAATCAGCTACACCGACCTCAACGCGATGAGCGATGTGCCCTACACCTTCGTAAGCGATCTGGTCGAACTGGCCCGGCAGAGCGATGCGCTGATCGTCGCCGCAGCGGCTGACCAGGCCAAGGGCATTATCAACGCCAAGGTGTTGCAGGCGTTGGGGGCCGAGGGCTATCTGATCAACGTCGCGCGGGGCAGCCTGGTGAACGAGCCCGACCTGGTCGCCGCGCTGGAATCGGGCTCGATTGCCGGGGCAGGACTGGACGTGTTCGTCGACGAGCCCCACGTGCCCGATGCGCTGTCCGGCCTGGAAACCGTCATCCTGCAACCCCACCGCGCCAGCGCAACGGTGCAGACCCGTACGCGCATGGGTGAGATGGTGTTGGCGAGTCTTGCGGCGGTGTTGGAAGGCAAAGAGCCCGTGGGCGCGGTGGCATAAAGGGTTTGCCGATTCCGTCAGCCAGTCTGAGAGCCAGCGAGTGGGCTCCCAGACCTTCGGGCGGAATCAAAACCCCGCCGACCCCAGCGCCAGTTCCTGGGTCAGAAAATCAATGAACGCTCGGGTCTTCATCGGCACCCGGCGCGCCGATGGATACACCGCGTTCACCGAGATCGCCGGCGCTTGCCATTCGCACAGCACCGGCTTTAAACGCCCATCGGCCACCGCGCGTTCGACGATGAAGTTGGGCAGCAGCGCAATGCCCATTCCCCCCACCGCCGCTTGGGCGAGGATGTCGCCGTTGTTGGCGTGCAGCGGGCCGCTGACGGTCACGCGTTGAGTCTCTTTGCCGTTGCACAGCTGCAGGCTGATGCCGCTCTGCAAATAGCCGTAACTGAGAAATTGATGATTCGCCAGATCCTTCGGCGATGTCGGCTCGCCATGCTTGGCGAGGTATTCGGCCGAGGCGACCATGATGCGCGGCGCAGGCGCCAGAGTGCGGGCGACCATCGAGGAGTCGGGCAGGCTGGCGATGCGGATGGTGACGTCGAAGCCGCCTTTCACCGGGTCGACCTGCTGGTCGCTGAGCACCACTTGCAACTCGACGTTGGGGTGCAGTTCGTTGAAGCGCGGGATCAGCGGCCCCAGACGGCTCAAGCCAAACGACATCGGCGCGTTGACCCGCAACACGCCGCGTATCTCGCCCATGCCCGTGCGTGCGCGCTGCTCGGCTTCGTCCAGCGAGGCGATGACATCGCGACAGGCGTCGTAGTACTCGGCGCCAGCTTCTGTCAGATGCAGGCTGCGGGTCGTGCGTTGCAGCAGTTGCACGCCAATGGCTTCTTCAAGCGCCTGAATCTGCTTGCTCACTTTCGAGCGCGGTACGTCCAGTGCGCGAGCCGCTGCGGCGAAGCCATTGGCCCCGACCGTGGCGACAAACGCGCGCATGCATTCGATACGATCCATTAACGTCCCTAATATGGAAACAATGAGTCTCAATTCTATGGGATTGTTCCCAAGTCGGCTAGTCCGTAGATTTACTCCCAAGCCAGCCAGCAAACAGCGCCAAGCGCTCCAGCGGCTAACCCCTACAGACCCTTATCGACATCCAAAGGAACACGCCATGTCTATCCGCGAACTGCTGAACCCAACCAACTCCGCTCTGATCCTGATCGACCACCAGCCGCAAATGGCCTTCGGCGTGCAATCGATCGATCGTCAAACGCTGAAGAACAACACCGTGGGCCTGGCCAAGGCCGCCAAGATCTTCAACGTACCGACCATCTTCACCTCGGTGGAAACCAAGAGCTTCAGCGGTTACATCTGGCCGGAACTGCTGGCCGTGCACCCGGATCAACAGCCCATCGAGCGCACTTCGATGAACTCTTGGGAAGACAAGAAACTGATCGAAGCGGTCAAGGCCACTGGCCGCAAGAAGCTGATCATCGCCGCGCTCTGGACCGAAGTCTGCCTGAACTTCCCGACGCTGGACGCGCTGGCTGAAGGCTACGAGGTGTACATCGTTACCGACGCTTCGGGCGGGACCACCAAAGAGGCTCACGACATGTCGGTGCAACGCATGATTCAAGCCGGCGCAGTCCCGGTGACCTGGCAACAAGTGCTGCTCGAATTCCAACGTGACTGGGCCCACAAGGAAACCTACGAAGCGGTCATGCAACTGGTCCTGGAACACAGCGGCGCTTACGGCATGGGTGTCGACTACGCCTACACCATGGTCCACGGCGCGCCACAGCGTAAGCTCGACTAACCCACAACCTCTCGAGAACTTTCCCACCCGATGGAGCGAATGAACCCGCTCCATCGGGTGTTTTTGCTTTGAACACGCAGCCTGATTCAGCGGGTGTAGACTGCCCCTTATCCGAACTCAAAAGAACAATCAGTCATGATCGGAACCCAAGTGCTCACCTCCCCAACCATGCTCTTCGCCTGGCTCCTTTATGTGCCGATGCTGCTGTGGGCGGTATGGCGCTGCCCGTGGGTCGAGCTGTTCACCGACACACGACGCCAGCACCTGTTGTTCGGCACCCTCTTCGCGCTGTTTTTGCTCTGGTTGCTGCGGCGGGATTTCAACACCGGCGTCTCGTACCACTTCCTCGGCATGACCGCCGTCACGCTAGTGCTGGACTGGCCGCTGGCGATTCTTGCGGGGTGCTTTGCGCAGCTCGGGATGATGGCGACGGGGCATCAGGATTTCGCGCCCATGGGTGTCAACGGCCTGCTGCTGGTCGTGCTGCCAGTGCTGATCACCGAAGGCTGCTCGTTGCTGGTCGAGCGCGCACAGCCGAAAAGCCCGTTTACCTACATCTTCTGCTCGGGTTTCTTCGCCGCAGCGTTGGCGGCCTTGTTGTGTCTGCTGATTGCGATGGGCGTGCTGTGGCACGACGGGCTATTCGCCATGCCGGAGTGGCTGGGGGATTTCATCGGCTACGTGTGGCTGATCATCTTTCCCGAGGCGTTCATCAACGGGATCATCGTCACGGCGCTGGTGGTGTTCTGCCCCGAGTGGCTGGAGACCTTCAACCGCACGCGGTATTTGTCCGAACCCTGGGCGGATGATGGCGACACCTGAGGGCTCAGGTGCCGCGTTCGATCAATGCTGGCGCGGGTCGAACTCGCCGGAAAACAACTCATCTTCGGCATCCGGCGCCACCGGAATTGCATGTTCTTCCGACGCCCAAGCGCCCAGGTCGATCAGCTTGCAACGGTCAGAACAGAACGGCCGGAATTTACTCTCCGGGGTCCATTCCACGGGGGCTCCGCAGGTTGGGCAATCGACGGTCATTGGTTGGCTCATCATTGGCCTCCACGCAAAGTTAGATAAAAGTGATGCAGTCGCTCGACCTCGCTTTTCAGCCATGCGGGGTCGCGGTCATTGACGATCACATCGTCGGCGCGGCTCAGGCGTTCTTCACGAGTGGCCTGCACCTTGAGAATAGCCCGCACCTGCTCCTCGTTGGTCTT
>CAURWS010000069.1:0-10805 GCA_963528485.1 uncultured Pseudomonas sp.
ATCCCGGTGGACCTGCGCCTGCGCACCACCTCCAGTGGTCTGCAGGACGTCGGCACCCGCGATGGCCTGCGCATCATCGTGCAGGCCTACGTCGCCTGGCAGGTGCAGGGCGACCCGGACAACGTGAAGCGCTTCATGCGCGCCGTGCAGAACCAGCCTGACGAAGCGGCGCGGCAGATCCGCACCTTCGTCGGCTCGGCGCTGGAAACCACAGCGGCGAGTTTCGACCTGTCGAGCCTGATCAACACCGACGCCAATCAAGTGCGTATCGGCGAGTTCGAAAATCAGCTGCGCCAGCAGATCGACAAGCAATTGCTGACCACCTACGGCGTGCGCGTCCTACAGGTGGGTGTCGAGCGTCTGACGTTGCCTTCGGTCACCCTCAACGCCACTGTCGACCGTATGCGCGCCGAGCGTGAAACCATCGCCACCGAACGCACCGCCATCGGCAAGCGCGAAGCGGCCCAGATTCGTTCGGCAGCCGAGCGCGATGCACGCATCGTCGAAGCCGATGCCACCGTCAAAGCCGCCGATATCGAAGCGCAGTCCCGCGTCGAAGCCGCGCTGATTTACGGCCGCGCTTACGCCAGCTCGCCGCAGCTGTACAACCTGCTGCGCTCGCTGGACACCCTCGGCACTGTCGTCGGCCCGACCACCAAGCTGATTCTGCGCACCGATGCCGCGCCGTTCCGCGTGCTGGTGGATGGCCCGCCGAGCCTTGATGGCAAGCAGGACGGCAAGGCTGGAACGCAGCCATGAGTGAGCAGGACTCGACAGCGATCGAGCGCCCGGTGGTCAACAGCCCGTGGCTGCAGGCCAGCCGTCTGGCGTTCCTGGGGTTGTACGTGGTGACGTTGCTGGCGGCGCTGGGCTGGGCGGTGTCCAACGTGCGCCAGATCGATCCGCAGAACCGCGCCGTGGTGTTCCGTTTCGGCGAACTGGACCGCGTGCAGAACGCCGGTTTGCTGCTGGCCTTGCCGCAGCCGTTCGAGCAGGTGGTGCTGCTGCCATCGGCCGATCGCGTCATCGAGCGCCACGTGGAAACCCTGCTGCGCTCACCCGCTGCACAGGCCGCTGACAAGGTCACCAGCTTCGCCACGCCGATGAGCGATGCGCTGGCCGGTTCCGGCTTTCTGCTGACCGGTGACGCCGGTGTCGTACAGCTTGATGTGACGGCGTACTACAAGGTCACCGACCCGCGCGAGTTCGTGTTGCAGGGCGAACACGTGCTGCCGGCGCTGGATCGTCTGGTCAATCGCAGTGCGGTGAGCCTGACGGCTGCGCGGGATCTGGACACCATTCTGGTAGCGCGTCCCGAGCTGGTCGGCTCCGACAGCCAGGCCGCCGAACGCCGCGAGCGCCTGCGTGGCGACCTGGTGCAGGGCATCAACAAGCGCCTTGAAGAGCTGACCAGCACAGGCGTTGGCCTGGGTGTGGAAGTGGTGCGCGTGGACGTGCAGTCCAGCTTGCCGCCTGCCGCCGTGAACGCTTTCAACGCCGTGTTGACCGCCAGCCAGCAAGCCGATCAGGCCGTGGCCAACGCGCGCACCGACGCCGAAAAACAGAACCAGAACGCCAATCAGCAGGCCGACCGCTTGCTGCAAGTCGCTCACGCGCAAGCCTCCGAACGGCTGGCCAAGGCGCAGACCGACACCGCTGCCGTCACCGGCCTTGCGCGGTCGATCCAGAACAAGAGCGACCCCGGCCTGCTGCTGCGGATCTACCGCGAGCGCGTGCCGGGCATTCTCAAGCAGGCCGGTTCTGTGACGACGGTCGATCCCCATGACGATTCACGCCTGATCATTCAGGGAGCTGACAAATGAGTGGCGACGCCGCACACACCCATTCCCACGACCATGCTCACGATCATGGCCACGCGCACGCGCCCGCGCCCGGCAGCATGCTGACCAGCAACGAACAACGCAGCGCCGCGCGGCAACTGACCCTGGCCATGCTCGCCCTGGGCTTGCTGGCGCTGGGGCTGGTTTGGCGATTCTTCGCGCCCGAGCAGGTCGGCGTCAGTCAGTTGCTGCTCGGCGCCGCGTCGCTGCTGGTGGCGATTCCTGTGGTCAGCGCCGGTTGGCACAGCCTGCGTTACCCGAGCCTGCACGGCATCACCGATCAGCTCATCGCGCTGGCCATGCTCGGCGCCTGGGCCACGGGCGACCTGATGACCGCTGCCTTGCTGCCGATCATCATGATTTTCGGCCATGTGCTGGAAGAGCGCAGCGTCATCGGCTCGCAAGAGGCCATTCAGGCCCTCGGCAAACTGACCCGCAGCCACGCGCGACTGATCGCGGCGGACGGTTCGATTCGTGAAGTGGACAACGGCTCTCTCGTCGCCGGTGATCGCGTTGAAGTGCGCGCGGGCGACCGTGTGCCGGCCGATGGTCTGGTTATGTCGGGTCAGGCGAGCCTCGACACCGCGCCGATCACAGGCGAGTCGGTGCCGCTGGAAGCGCGCGCCGGGATGGAAGTGTTCGGCGGCGCGATCAACCTCGACGGCCTGCTGCGCATCGAAGTGACGCGCATCGGCAACGAATCGACGCTGGGCAAGGTCATCGCCCTGATGCAAAGCGCCGAACGCTCCAAGCCACCGATCACGCGATTGCTGGAGCGCTACGCCGGCAGTTACATGGTGCTGGTGTTGCTGATCGCGGCGGTCACCTGGTTCATCACCAACAACGCTCAGGCGATGCTCGCCGTGTTGGTCGCAGCGTGCCCGTGCGCGCTGGTGTTGTCGGCGCCGGCCACGGCCATTGCCGGGATTGCGGTCGCGGCGCGCCACGGCATTCTGATTCGCAGCTCGGCCTTCCTTGAAGAGCTCGCAGACCTCACTTCGCTGGTGGTCGACAAGACCGGCACCCTGACTTACGGCAGCCTGCGTCTGCAGTCTGTGCAGGCCGAGGAGGGTGCAGGTGACGAGGTGATCGCCCTGGCCGCGAGCCTCGGTTCGGCCAGCAGCCACCCGGTCAGCCGCGCGCTGGCGGGGCTGGTGGAGAAGGATCATCTGCTGGTGCTGGAAGATATTCGTGAGCGTCAGGGCCTGGGTGTGGTCGCGCAAACGGCCCGCGGCGAAGCAGCGCTAGGGCGCCCGGAATTGTTCGCGCAACTGGGCATCAACACCTCGCCGGTTCCCAATCATGACGGCCCGATTGCGGGGCTCGCCGTCGATGGCGTATTCCTCGCCTGGCTGCTGTTGGCAGACAGCCTCAAGCCCGAAGCGCGGCAAGCCCTGAGCGAGCTGCGCGACCTGGGCATGGGGCGGCAATTGCTGCTCACCGGCGACCGCCAGAGCGTCGCCGACAGCCTGGGCGCCGAGGTCGGCATCAGCGACATCCACGCTCAAGCCTTGCCTGAAGACAAACTCAATCGCGTCATGGGCGAGATCAAGAACGGCTTCCGGCCGATGGTGGTGGGTGACGGCATCAACGACTCCCTCGCGCTGAAAGCCGGCGTGGTCGGCGTGGCGATGGGGGCAGGCGGGGCAGACATCGCGCTGGCTTCCGCCGACATCGTGCTCATTGGCAGCGACCTGCGTCGTCTGGGCACCTGCGTGCGCCTGAGCCGTCAGTGCCGCTCGACCTTGCAGGTCAACGTCATCATCGGTCTGGGCTGGACGCTGGCGATTGTCGCGCTGGCGGCCTTCGGCGTGCTCGGTGCTGCGGGGGCGATGATTGCGGCCGTGCTGCACAACTTGAGCACGCTGCTGGTGCTGGGCAACGCAGGGCGTTTGTTGCGCTTCCACGAACCTATCGCAAAATTTCACAATCCTTCCTAAGCCTTTGAATTCGGCGCTTTCCCTGAGAGCGCCGGGTTAGAGGCCTGCGCTAAGTATAAAAATTCGCTTGAGCTTTGAAGAACTCTGTTACAAATTATCAGTCAGTCATGAAGAGGGTGCTCCATTGCAGGCTTCAAATTGGCTCGAAACCTGGGCGCATGGAAGTACCCGGTAGTAGGTTCTTCGTTGTAATTCATAAAAGCCGATAGCCTGACGGTCCCCGCCCGGGAGCCGGTTTTGGACTACCCTTTTCCGTGTTTCTGGATCAGGGGGTTTTCTCAATGCTCGCGCAACTTCCACCGGCGTTACAGAAGCTTCACTTACCACTGCGACTCAAGCTTTGGGATGGCAATGAAGTCGAACTGGGGGCTGACCCCAGCGTCACGATTGTCGTCAAGGACCCTTCGCTGGTGTCCGATTTCACTCACCCCAGTCTCGACCTCTTGGGCAGCGCCTTTGTTGAAGGCCGTCTGGAACTTGAAGGCTCGATCAGCGAAGTCATGCGCGTTTGCGATGAGCTGACGGCGGCGTTGGCGGATGAGGATGACGAAGTCCTCCCGACACGCACCGAGCACGACAAGGAAACCGACGCCAAGTCGATCTCCTACCACTACGACCTCTCCAACGACTTTTACCGGCTCTGGCTCGACCGGGACATGGTGTATTCCTGCGCCTACTTCAAGACGGGCAACGAAACGCTGGATCAGGCGCAGCAGGACAAATTCCATCACCTGTGTCGCAAGCTGCGGCTCAAGCCTGGCGAGTACCTGCTCGATGTCGGTTGCGGCTGGGGCGGCTTGTCGCGCTTCGCGGCGCGGGAGTATGGCGTGAAGGTGTTCGGCATCACGCTGAGTCGCGAGCAACTGGCGTTGGCGCAGGAGCGGGTCAGGGCTGAAGGGCTTGAGGACCGTGTCGAGCTGCAGTTGCTCGACTATCGCGACCTGCCTCAGGACGGGCGTTTCGACAAGGTCGTGAGCGTCGGCATGTTCGAGCACGTCGGCCACGCTAACCTCGACCTCTACGCCAAGTGCCTGTTCGGTGCGGTGAAGGAGGGCGGTCTGGTGATGAACCACGGCATCACCGCCAAGCATACGGATGGCCGCCCGGTGGGGCGTGGCGCGGGCGACTTCATCGACCGCTACGTGTTTCCCAACGGCGAGCTGCCCCATCTGGCGATGATCACAGGCTTCATCAGCGAAGCGGGGCTTGAAGTGGTCGACGTGGAGAGCCTGCGGCTGCACTACGCCAAGACGCTGGATCACTGGAGCGCGCGGCTGGAGGAGAAGCTGGATGTGGCGGCGGCGATGGTGCCGGAGCAGGCATTGCGGATCTTCCGCCTCTACCTGGCAGGCTGCGCCTATGCGTTCTCCAAGGGCTGGATCAACCTGCATCAGATTCTGGCGGTGAAGCCTCGGGCTGATGGCAGCCACGACCTGCCGCCGACGCGGGATGATTTGTACGCGTGAATCTGGCGCCCTCTGTGGGAACCAGCAATTTGGCTCCCACAGACGTGCTGCAGGCCTTCACAGAATCGGCGAAATCAATCGCGCCACGCGCATCCCCAACTGCTGCAAATGATGGGTCTCCTTGCTCTCCTCGATGGAGATCTCATGGGCCTGGGCGAAGTCATCGCTCAGCATCGCTTCCACCTCGCTGGCAAAGTCTTCATCGACCGTCAGCAACATCAACTCGAAATTCAGCCGGAACGAACGGTTGTCCAGGTTGGCGCTGCCGATCGCTGAAATCTCGTTGTCCACCAACACTACCTTCTGATGCAGGAACCCCGGCGTGTAGCGGAACATCCGCACCCCGGCGCGCACGGCTTCGAAGGCGAACAGGCTGGACGCGGCGTACACCGTGTAATGGTCTGGCCGCGAAGGCAGCAGCAGGCGCACATCGACGCCGCGCATCACGGCAAGGCGTAGCGCGGCCGATACGGCTTCGTCAGGAATGAAGTAGGGCGTGGTGATCCACACGCGCTGGGTGGCGGCATGGATCGCTTCGACAAAAAACAGCGAACACGTCTCTTGTGAATCTGCCGGCCCGGTGGCGAGCAACTGGCAGAGCACGCCGTCTTCCGGGTAGCTCTCTGGCAGGATCAGCGGCGGCAACTCGCGGGTGGCCCAGAACCAGTCCTCGGCAAATGACTCCTGCAGGCTTGCCACCACGGGACCTACGATCTCCACATGGGTATCACGCCAAGGTGCGAGCGGGGGCTTGAGCCCGATGTATTCGTCGCCGACGTTATGCCCGCCGACAAATCCCTTCACGCCATCCACGACCACGATCTTGCGGTGGTTGCGGAAGTTGACCTGAAAGCGATTGAGCCAGCCGCCGCGGGTGGCGAAGGCTTTGATCTGCACGCCACCGGCGCGCAGTTTGTCGACGTAACTGGCGGGCAGGGCGTGGCTGCCGATGCGGTCGTAGAGTACATAAATCTCCACACCTTCGGCGGCTTTCTCCAGCAGCAGCGATTGCAAGCGGCGCCCCAGGCCATCGTCATGGATGATGAAAAACTGCACGAACACCACCTGCTTCGCCGCGCGGATGGCGTTGAAGATGGCGTCGAAGGTCGCTTCGCCGTTGATCAGCAGTTTCACCATGTTGTTCGCCAGGCACGGCATGCGCCCCAGCTTGGGCATGGCCCGCAACGATTCATAGGCGTCTGAACGGCGGGCAGCCACGGCTTCTTGAATCCAGGGTTTCCAGTTGAAGTCGACGATGGCGTTGCGCATCTCGTTGTTGGCCTGACGCCGCGCCTTGATGTACGCGTCGAAGGTGCTGCGGCCAAAGACCAGATAGGGAATGAGGGTGATGTAGGGGATGAAAATCAGCGGCATCGCCCACGCAATCGAGCCTTGTGCGGTGCGCACGGTCAGCAAGGCGTGTATCGCTGCTACGATGCCGAGCAGGTGAGTGAAGCCAAGCAAATAGCCAAAGAAATACGGGCTGTGGTAATCCATGCGCAACCTTGTGCTCGCGGCGTAGGTGTCTAACAGACCACAGCGCGCGGGGATTGTCGCTATTTTCTTGTGGCTGCAACTGGCCAGTGGATTCGTCGTCTAAGCGTCATTGCCTCGCGACGCCCGAGGGCGTCACAGGCCGAAATCAAATAGCTTCAGAGCTAAAAGGAAATCAGGTTCATGAAAAAGCGCGTATTGGCGTTGATGGTTTGTCTGGCTGCGCCCTTCGCTCAAGCGCAAGTGCTGCAACCGGGCCTGTGGGAACTGACCTCCAGCAACATGCAGGTCGACGGGCAGCAGATGCCGGACATGCAGGTGATGCTCGCGCAATTGCAGATGATGGCCCCGCAGCAGCGTGCGGCCATGGAACAAATGCTGGCAAAACAAGGGATTACGCTCGGCGGCCAGGGTGTACGTGTGTGCTTGACGCCTGAGCAGGTGAAGAACGAGCAGATTCCGTTGACCGATCCCAAGACTGGCTGCACCCAGCAGATCACCGAACGCAACGGCCCGACCTGGAAATTCAAGTTCAGCTGCCCGCGTGCGCAGGGTACTGGCACTGCGCAGTTCCTCAGTGATCGCGCCTTCAACACCCATGTCATCGGCTCGTTCAACGCTACCGGCCAGCAGCAAAACGGGAGCATGGACACCAAAGCCGTGTGGCTGGGGCAAAACTGCGGCACCGTCAAACCGCGTACCTGATCCGATCAGCCTACCGTTCGTCCGAACGCCCCCGCCTGCCGGGGCGTTTTCATTTCTGGGGTCAATGTTTCAGTTCTGTTCCACGTGGAACATCTTGTTGTTTCACTTGAGTTTTTGACCGTTACTCGTTGTTTTACAGCGTAAAACTTCATCCATTTCTATCAAAAGCTTCATCTTCACGGGATGGCCGGCATGTTATATTGTTACTAAGAATGTCATGTCTATCTGAGCCAGGATGCTCACCTTTTTTCGGAACGTGTCATGCATCGACGTCAAATGCTGCTCAATATGCTTTTGGCCAGCGCCGCCTTCGCGCTTCCTTTCTCTGTCAACGCCACCCAGATTCGCAGCGCCCGCCTTTGGCGTTCCGAGAACAAGCTTCGGCTGGTCTTCGACCTCAGTGGCCCGGTGCAGTACAAGACCTTCACCCTGAGCGCACCGGAGCGCATTATCATCGACGTCAGTGGCGCGCGGCTGGAAGGCACCAACTTCAGTCAGCTGGCCCTGGAAAACACGCCGATCAAAGCGATTCGTTCCGGGCACTTCGGCCAGGGCGACACCCGCATCGTGCTCGACCTCGCCTCACCCGTGCAGCTCAACAGTTTCCTGCTGGGGCCGGAAGGCGCGCAGGGCAATCGACTGGTGCTGGACCTGGGGCATGACGTCGCCGCCCACGCGCCGGTGCAACTGGCTGCCGCGCCCGCCGTACTGGCGAAGGAGCCGCTGGCACCTGTGGTTGACAAGGCTCACCCCAAGCGCGACATCAGGGTGGTGGTGGATGCCGGTCATGGCGGCAAGGACCCTGGCGCCATCGGCTCCAAAGGCGAGCGCGAGAAAGACGTGGTGCTCTCAATCGCCCAGCTGCTGGCCAAACGTTTGAAGCGTGAGAAGGGCTTCGATGTGCGTCTGGTGCGCAACGACGACTTCTTTGTGCCGCTGCGCAAACGCGTCGACATCGCCCGCAAATACAACGCCGACATGTTCATCTCGGTCCACGCCGATGCGGCGCCAAGGCTCACGGCCTCCGGAGCCTCGGTGTTTGCGTTGTCGGAAAACGGCGCGACATCGGCCACGGCGCGCTTCATGGCCCAGCGTGAAAACGACGCGGACCTGATCGGTGCCAACAGCCTGCTCAACCTGAAGGACAAGGACCCGATGCTGGCGGGCGTGATTCTCGACATGTCGATGAACGCGACCATTGCGGCCAGCCTGCAACTCGGTCACTCGGTGCTTGGCAGCCTGGAAGGCGTCACCACGCTGCACCAGAAACGCGTGGAACAGGCCGGCTTTGCCGTGTTGAAATCCCCGGATGTGCCGTCGATTCTGGTCGAGACCGGCTTCATCTCCAACAGCCGCGACAGCCAGCGCCTGGTCACTGCGCGTCACCAGCAGGCCGTGGCCGATGGTTTGTTCGATGGCATGAAGCAGTACTTCGAGCGCAACCCGCCGGTGGGTTCGTTCATCGCCTGGCGGCAAGAGCAGAAGGCGGCGGAGCAGGCTGTCGTTTAACGGCAGCCCATCACGCGATCGCAGGTGATCTTGCTCCGGCTGCCGCTGGAGCTGGACACCCGGCTGATCGTCGTCCAGCCGACCTTCTGGATGTACCCCACCCAGGCCTCGCCATCGGAGGCCAGCCCCGTGAAAAACGTCATCGAGCCGTAGCGGCTGTTGGTCTGCGCCCAGCTGCGTTTGCCCGCGCTTTCGTAGCCGCGCAAATACATCGTGGTGCCCGACATCGCCACGCTGTACTGGTTATTGAGGGCGTCGATGCACGCTAGCAGCGTCGCGCTGCGCGTGCACAGCGCCTGATCCAGTTTGGGTGACGGCGGCGCAGCGAAGACCTGCGTGCTCAGCAGCAGGACAAACCCGGCAAAAACGCAAAAAACCCTGACCATCGAGCGGACCTTGTAAAAAGTGTTAGCAGGTTTGTAGTGTTATATTATAACGTAAAAAGAATCTGATCCTGCTACCTGATGAGACCTCCATGAACCGCCTCCCCGTCACCGTTCTGTCCGGCTTTCTCGGCGCCGGTAAAAGTACACTGCTTAACCACGTGTTGCGCAACCGCGAGAACCTGCGCGTTGCCGTGATCGTCAACGACATGAGCGAAATTAACATCGACGGCAGCGAAGTGCAGCGTGACGTCAGCCTCAACCGCGCCGAAGAAAAGCTCGTGGAAATGAGCAATGGCTGCATCTGCTGCACGCTGCGCGAAGACCTGCTGGAAGAGGTCAGCCGCCTGGCCAACGATGGCCGCTTCGATTATTTGCTGATCGAATCCACCGGCATCTCCGAACCGCTGCCGGTGGCCGAGACCTTCACCTTTCGCGACGAGTCCGGGCAGAGTCTGGCCGATATTGCGCGGCTGGACACCATGGTGACGGTGGTCGACGGGCTGAATTTCCTGCAGGACTACCAGGCCGCCGAAAGCCTGGCGACGCGGGGTGAAACGCTTGGCGAAGAGGACGAGCGTTCGATCACCGATCTGCTGATCGAGCAGGTCGAGTTCGCCGACGTGATCCTGATCAGCAAGATCGACCTGATCAGCGCCAGCGACCGCCAAGAGCTGATGGCGATCCTGAAAACCCTCAACAGCCAGGCCGAAATCCTGCCGATGGTGATGGGCGCAGTGCCGCTGGGCAAGATCCTCGATACCGGCCGGTTCGACTTCGAACGCGCCGCGCAGGCGCCGGGTTGGCTGAAAGAGCTGCGCGGTGAGCACGTGCCGGAGACCGAAGAGTACGGCATCGCCTCAACGGCTTACCGCGCGCGCCGGCCGTTCCATCCGCAGCGTTTCTTTGACTTCATCAACGGCGAGTGGACCAATGGCAAGCTGCTGCGCTCCAAGGGCTTCTTCTGGCTGGCGAGCAAACATCAGGAAGCCGGAAGCTGGTCCCAGGCGGGCGGTTTGATGCGCTATGGCTTCGCCGGGCGCTGGTGGCGTTTCGTGCCCAAGGAGCAATGGCCGCAGGATGAAGAGAGCACCGAAGTGATCATGCGCAACTGGATGGCGCAGAGTGGCGATTGCCGTCAGGAACTGGTGTTCATTGGGCAGAACATCGATTTTGACCAGCTTAATGCTGAGCTCGATGCCTGCTTGCTGACGGATATCGAAATGGCAGCGGGCGTTGAGGGATGGACCCAGCTCGATGATCCGTTTGGGGACTGGCACGGCGAGGCTGCATAGGCCCTTGAATCGCCAACGTCGGCAAGCCGTGCTGCTACAAGATCACTGAGCCTTCCACACGCCCTTGCTCTGCTGCTCGCAGAACGGTTTGAGGAAGGCCGCATCGCTGGCCACGCCGTAATAGTGAATGTTCTGCCGATAGGGCATATTGGCGACTTGCGCGTTGCTGCAC
>CAURWS010000070.1:0-10801 GCA_963528485.1 uncultured Pseudomonas sp.
CCGCTCAGCACTGTGTCGATCGGGAAGTAGGCGCGCAGGGCTTCCTGGGAAACGCTGTAGCGCTGCTCGCGCAGTTTTTCGCCGTAGAAACCGCTGTCCCAGCTTTGCAGATCCGGGCAACCCTGCTCGGCGGCGTAGGCCTTGAGCTGTTGCAGATCCTGCGCCGCGAACGGCTTGCTGCGCTTGGCCAGATCACGCAGGAAGCTCAGCACCTGATCGCTGGATTCGGCCATCTTGGTCGCCAGGCTCAGTTCCGAGAAGCTCGCAAAGCCCAGCAGTTTGGCCAGTTCCTGACGCAGGTCGAGGATCTGTTCCATCACCGGGCCGTTGTCGTTCTTGCCGGCATTCGGGCCCTGGTCCGACGCACGGGTGCAGTACGCGGCGTAGACTTCTTCACGCAGCGCGCGGTCTTGGGCGTAGGTCATCACCGCGTAATAGCTGGGGAATTCCAGGGTGATCAAAAAGCCATCAAGGCCTTTGGCCTGGGCGGCAGCGGCCATTTGCGCCTTGGCCGAATCGGTCAGGCCAGCCAGAGCGGCTTCGTCGGTGACGTGCTTGGTCCAGGCTTGCGTGGCGTCCAGCAACTGGTTGGAGAACTGGCTGCCCAGCTCCGACAGCTTGCTTTGCACTTCGGCGTAACGTTTTTGCTGCTCGGGCGGCAGGTCGATGCCCGACAGGCGGAAATCACGCAGCGAGTGCTCCAGAATGGTCTTCTGGGCGACGTCGAAACCGGCGGCTTCCGGGCTGTTGGCCAAGGCTTCGAAGGCCTGGAACAGCTCGCGGTTCTGGCCCATTTCGGTCGAGTAGGCGCTCAACGCGGGCAGGCAGGATTCATAGGCTTCGCGCAGTTCGGCGCTGTTGCACACGGCGTTCAGGTGGCTGACCGGGCTCCAGGCGGCGCCCACGCGATCGTTCAGCTCGTCCATGGCCAGCACTAGCCCAGCCCATGTAGGCTGCGAACCTTGCTTGGCGAGGAGCTCGGCAATTGCGGCGCGGTTGTCGGCGAGAATCTGGTCAATGGCAGGTTTTACGTGCTCGGCGCGGATCGCCGAGAAAGGTGGCAGGTCGTACGATTGCAAAAGAGGGTTGTTCGCGCTCACGGTTTGGCACCTTGGCTGGAAGAAACACCCGAGCATCTTAATTACAATCGGCGCTGACCGCAGCTAATCAGTGCCAGAGAAGGAGCCTATCGTGGCCATTCGCACGTTCCAGAATCACACGCCAGCCCTTGGCGAGCGGGCCTTTGTCGATCATTCGGCGGTTGTCATCGGCGATGTCGAAATCGGCGCCGACAGTTCGGTCTGGCCGCTGACGGTGATTCGTGGCGACATGCACCGCATCCGTATCGGTGCGCGCACCAGCGTTCAGGACGGTAGCGTGTTGCACATCACCCACGCAGGCCCGTTCAACCCGGACGGTTTCCCGCTGCTGATCGGTGACGAAGTGACCATCGGCCACAAAGTCATGCTGCATGGCTGCACGATTGGCAGCCGTATCCTGATCGGCATGGGCAGCACGATCATGGACGGCGCGGTGGTCGAGGATGAAGTGATCATCGGCGCCGGCAGCCTGGTGCCACCGGGCAAGCGTCTGGAAAGCGGCTTTCTGTATGTGGGCCGCCCGGTGAAACAGGCTCGCCCGCTGACTGAGAAAGAAATCGCCTTCTTCCCCTACAGCGCGACCAATTACGTGAAGCTCAAGGATCAGCACCTGGCTGAAGGTTTCGACAAGCCCTGCTGATCCCCGGCCGCAAACGAGAGACAACATGCATTACCAGAATATTCTGTTCGATCTGGACGGCACCCTGACCGATCCGCGCGAAGGCATCACCCGTTCCATTCAGTTCGCCCTGAGCAAACTGGGCATCGAGGAGCCTGACATCACACAGCTTGAGCACTTCATCGGCCCGCCGCTGCTGCAGCAGTTCATGCGCGCTTACGATTTCGACGAAGCGAAGGCCTGGGAGGCGGTGGGCTTTTATCGCGAGCGTTTCAAGGTGACCGGGCTGTACGAAAACCTGGTGTTCGACGGGGTTTTCGAACTGCTCGATCTGCTGTCCGATCAAGGCCGCACGCTGTTCATCGCGACCTCCAAGCCTTGGGTCTTCGCACACGAGATCGCCCGTCATTTCGACTTCGCCCGCCACTTCAAGCTGATCTACGGCAGCGAGCTGGACGGCACGCGCACTGACAAGGTTGAGCTGATTCGGCATTTGCTGGATGAGGAAAAACTCGATCCCAAGCAGACCTTGATGATCGGCGACCGCAAGCACGACTTGATCGGCGGCAAGCGCAACGGTCTGGACGTGGCAGCGGTGGGTTATGGGTTTGGCAGCCGCGAGGAGCTTGAGGCTGAGACGCCGACGTATCATTTCGAGTCGGTGAAGGCGCTGCGCGAGGCGTTTCTCAAATCCCGATAGCGCTCTGCGCTCTCTCTGTAGCCGTGCTGCTACAGAGGTCGCGCTGATCAGGAAGACTTGAGCAGCTTCTCCAACGCGGCCTTGCGCTCATCCTGAGGCAATCCCCCCAGCTTCTCGACAGCGTTAAAGAATGATGGCCAATCCCCCTTCACCTGCTTGAACAACGCTGCAAACGCTGGCGTCCACTGGTCATACAGCCCGATCGGCAGCAGCCGTGCGTTGTTCATTGGCGCGTACACCCAACTGTCGAAACGCTTGTCGCCACCCCATTGGCTGTCGCGCATCTGCTGGTATTCATGGCGCAAACGCTCGAACTCGGCGGCCTTGCGCTGGCGCATGACGTCTGCGCTCAAAGGCTCGGCGTACAGAGCTTTCAGGCGATCCCGGGTGGCGAGCACCAACTGCGTGAGTTGATCGCGTCGCTGGGTCTCGGATGACGCGGTTTCAGGTGGCATTCCACGGGCGGCGCGCCATTGTCGGGTGCCTTCCTGCTCTACGAAGGTGGCGTAAGACTCATTGAATTCGCTGTCGTCCTTCACGTAGAAGCGCTGATGCGCCAGCTCGTGGAAGATCAGCGTCGCCAGGCGCTCGTCGCCCCAGGTCATCATCGAGCTGATGATCGGGTCGTTGAACCAGCCCAGCGTCGAGTAGGCCTCCACGCCGCTGACATACACGTCCTTGCCTTCAAGCTTGCGCAAGGCCGCTTCCCCTCGCGCCGCGTTCTCGTCGTAGTAGCCGCGGTAGGCGACGCAACCGGCGATGGGGAAGCAATGGGTGACCGGGTCGAGGGAAAACTCGCCGGTGGCGAACACGTTCCACACCACATAGCGGCGATGAATGTCGGCGAACAGGCGATAGCTCTGATTATCCGGCAGGTGCAGCTGCCTGCTGGCGAATTCGCGGGCCTGTTGCGATTTGAGCAGACGATCTCGCAGGGTGGGGTCGCGCTGGGGATCGGCAATCACGTCTGCCACCGGTTCGCGGGCGCGCAACAGGGCCAACTGCCCGCTGGCCAATTGCGTGTAATAGGAAAGACTGGAGCAACCGCTGAGGAGTAAAATGGCCAGCATCGGCACGCTGCGCCGCAACCACCAGACGTTCAATCGATTCATGCAGCGGCCTTAATGTCGGAATACATGCAGGGTATCAAAGCCCCTGCGTTATGCCGCAGCCACGGCCCCTGACGCAACCCTGCTCGCCATCTGCCTGAATGCGGAGTCTGCCATGCGCCTGCCCCTGTCGATCATTGCCCTGAGTCTGCTGGCCGGATGCGCAGGCCCGCTGCCCGCCGTCGATCCGCAACAAGCCTGGGTCGATCTGCACACTTTTACCGGCAAGACCCTGATGTCCGACAAGGTCGATGGCCAGCGCACGCCAGACGGCCGTTACTTCCAGGTGACCCCCGGCAAACACAAGCTCGAAGTGCGTTATGACTACGAGTACTCCTTTGGCGGCCTGGGAATATCGACGGACATCTACAACGAGCTGACCTGCTACGTGACCATTACCTACGACCACTTCGAAGCCGGGCACCGCTACCGTCTGGATGTGCGCAACATGGCCAACAGCATCGATGCGCAGCTGCGCGACGAGCAGCGCAAGGTGCTGGCGGAGGAAGGTGAAGTGTTCTGCATTCCGTGAGGTTGAGGCGCCTTATCTATCATTCTTCTGATAAATGATCTTCTTCGTGCCGTTTTCGCACGTGCCCACGACCATGTTCTGATCGTGAACCTCTTCATTGCTGACAATCTCAAGGGTGTAGGAGCTGACGTTCTGCGCCTGGATCTTTGCTTCGATCTCGGCCTTGAGCTCGTCACAGGGTTTGGGAGCGGCGAACACGCTGGTGGTCAGGGCGCTGAGGATCAGGGTGGCGGCAATACGGTTCATGTTCGACTCCTTCGACGCCGAGCGATGTGCATCGGCCCTTCATCTGACCTTGCCTTGGGTGGCGGGTTCTAAAACGCAGATGACCCGCATCCGCGGGTCATCGGGTGTTGCGTCAGCGCCCGATCAGCTCAGCAGGGTGGCATCCAGCGTGATCTTGGCGTTCAGCACTTTCGACACCGGGCAACCTTCTTTGGCTTTGGCAGTGAGCTCGTCGAACTGTGCCTGAGTGGCACCCGGCACCTTGGCCTTGAGGATCAGGTGCACGGCGGTGATCGAAAAGCCTTCGCCGTCCTGGTCCAGGGTCACTTCAGCCTGGGTGTCGATGCTGTCGGCTTTGAGGTTCGCGCCGCCGAGGATCATCGACAGGGCCATGGAGAAGCAGCCCGCGTGGGCCGCGCCGATCAGTTCTTCCGGGTTGGTGCCCTTGCCGCCTTCGAAGCGGGCCTTGAAGCCATAAGGCGCTTCGCGCAGCACGCCGGTTTCAGTGGAGATGCTACCGATACCCGATTTCAGGTCGCCTTCCCAATGGGCGGATGCTTTCTTGACGATGCTCATGGTGTCTCCTCATGTGATGAGTGCGAGTACTCGCACGTGGACCAAAAGTCTGAGGAGTGTAGGCGGGACTTAGTTCAACGGTTGTGACGCACGTGCTTTATTTCGGTTTTTCGAGGAAATAATTCCGACCAAATCAGTAGGAAATTTCCACGCGCCCATTGCAACCTCAAAATCCGGCCTTATCCTATGGCTTAACGCAAATATTTAGGCTTAACGCAGGCTTCGCTCTCGCGCCTTTGTCATTTGGGCGCCCGACCCAGCCTCCCAAGAGGATCCACCACAGCCTATGAAACGCTTAGCTGATGTGAAGATTTCCATGCTCGACCTGGTCCCGGTGCGCGAAGACAAGGGCCCGGCCGTATCGCTGCACAACTCGCTGGACCTTGCTCAACACGCAGAAAAATGGGGCTACAACCGTTTCTGGGTCGCCGAGCATCACAACATGGATGGCATCGCCAGCTCCGCGACCTCGGTGCTGCTGGCGTATCTGGCCGGTGGCACCTCGACCCTTCGCGTCGGCTCCGGCGGCGTCATGCTGCCCAACCACGCGCCGCTGGTGATCGCCGAGCAGTTCGGCACCCTGGCGAGCCTGTATCCCGGCCGTATCGACCTGGGTCTGGGCCGTGCGCCGGGTTCCGATCAGATGACCGCCCGCGCCTTGCGCCGTGAGCGCTCCGGCAGCGCTGATGACTTTCCCGATGACGTCGCCGAACTGATGAGCTACCTCGGTCCGCGCCAGGCCCATCAACGGGTCATCGCCGTGCCGGGCACCAACACCAACGTGCCAATCTGGCTGCTGGGTTCGAGCCTGTTCAGCGCCCAGTTGGCCGGTCAGCGCGGCCTGCCCTACGCGTTCGCCTCGCACTTCGCGCCGCGCTACATGCATGAGGCGATTCGCGTCTATCGCAACCACTTCCAGCCGTCTGAGGTGCTCGACGAGCCCTACGTGATGCTCGGCGTACCTTTGGCCGCAGCCGATACCGACGAGCAGGCGGATTACCTGGTGACCTCGGTCTATCAGCGTATCCTCAACCTGATGCGTGGCCAGAGCCTGATGCAAAAGCCCCCGGTCGAGACGATGAACGGCCTGTGGCTGCCCCATGAGCGCGAAGCCGTGATGGATTTCCTCGGCCTTGCGATGGTCGGCGGCCCCGAGAAGATCCGCGCCAAGCTGGATGTGCTGATCGAGCAGACCGACGCCGATGAGCTGATCTTCACCTGTGACATGTATGAGCATGCCGACCGGCTGCGTTCGTACGAGATTCTAGCGCAGGCGGCCAGGGGCTGAATCCACTTGATTGCCGCCGCGGAGTGAGAGCTCAAGGGCGGCTATTAGTCTGTGGGAGTGAGCTTGCTCACGAATGGGTTAGTAAATCCGCAACAGATGCAAGGGCCGATATTCCGCCTTCGTGAGCAGGCTCACTTCCACAGGGAAGAGTTGTGCAGGTGGTAGAGCGTAAGTCAGTGGGAACGACATAAAAAAACCGACGCCTGATGCGTCGGTTTTGTTATAAGACGGACCAAAATCAGCCGCGCTTGTAGACAATTTCCTTGGTGCCGCCTTCGCAGGTGCCGACGACTTTGCCGTCAGCCGCGCTGCCTTTGTCCACCGCTTCCAGGGTGTAGGACGACACGCCCTTGGCCTTGATCTTCGCGTCGATGTCCGCCTTCACGTCATCGCAGGATTTCCCGGCTGCCAAGGTGGTGCCCGCCATACTCAATAACCCTACCGCCAAAAGAATCTTCTTCATCGGTCACACTCCCTCGTCAGGCGCTTTTCAAGCGTAAGAGGCCGCTTCAAGAGCGGCCCGATCACATGCTCCTCGCGTCCGAATTCACGAACGGCGCGGTATGTATAGCGAAGGTTGTGGCATTCAGCCAGTGCAAAAGTTCATCAACTGTTGTCGATGCGGAAGCCCACTTTGAGGGTCACCTGAAAGTGCGCGACCTTGCCGTTCTCGATGTGGCCGCGGGTTTCCAGCACTTCGAACCACTCCAGGTGCTTCATGGTCTTGGCCGCCTGGCCGATGGCGTGCTGGATTGCGTCGTCGGTGCCGGTGGTCGATGAGCCGACCAGTTCCAGAATCTTGTAGGTGTGATGATCAGACATGGCAGTGCTCCTCAAAGGGTCTCGATTGCAGCGTAGCAGTGAAAAATCGCTGTCTCTCTCTGGCGCAGCAATGGCCCGGAAAGTTCACAAAAAACGCCATGTCGAAACCGCACTGCACTTTCTGAAAACCCTGTAGTCGGAAACAACACACGCCACTCATCACTGCAGGAGAGTCAAATCATGGCATTCACGTCATCCCGTAAATCGTCTTTGCAAAGTATGGAAGCTGAGATCGAAAGTCTGCTCAAGTCGTTGGAGAGCTTGAAGTCGGACGCTTCGGACGAGTCGCGCAAAACCCTGAAGACTCTCAAAGCCAATGCCGAGAGCGCGCTGAGCCATTCGCGCAGCCTGCTGAGCGATGTCTATGAAGATGCCAAGGTGAGGACCCGCGAAGCCAGCGTTGCCACTCGCGACTACGCGCAGGAACACCCTTGGACGACCGCCGGTGTTGCTGTCGGTGCGGTGGGTCTGCTGGCCGCTTACCTGCTGTGCAAGCGCGGTAACTGATTACAACGTGATCAGGCCCGACCCGATTGGGCCAGCTCCTGCCTCAGCCACTGAGCCAGTTGCTGCGCACGCCCGTCGGCAGCGCGCTTGGGTACCCATAACGCCAGTTGCGCCGGGGTTTCACTGAAACCCCATGGCGCAGCGAGGCGTCCTGCCTTGAGGTCATCGGCCACCAGCGGTTCCGGCGCGATGGCGACACCCAGGCCTGATACAGCGGCCTCCAGCAAGTAATACAGATGCTCGAAACCCTGACCGTATTTCAGCGCGTCGGGCTCGATGCCGTTCTGTTTCGCCCAGCTCGGCCAGGCCTGCAAGCGTGAAAGAGTTTGCAGCAGAGGCTCGTTCAACAGCGCAGTGGCCGGCGCATGACGCAAAGATTCGAATCGCGCAAAACGGGGGCTCAAAACCGGGCCGATGCGTTCGCTCGCCAGTTCGAACACCTGCATGTCGGCAGGCCACGGCGGCTCGGCGAAAACCAGCAAGGCGTCGAGACCGGGGCGACGGGGATCGAGGTCGCCCTCGCCTGCCGACAGGTGCAGGCGCAGGTCCGGCAAGTCGGCATTCAGACGCCCAAGACGCGGGATGAACCAGCGGGCCAACAGGCTCCCTGAACAGCCCAGCACGAACGGCGCATCGTCATTGCCCTGACTCAACTCGGCGCACACGCTGCGCAGCCGATCAAATGCTTCGCCGCTGGCATCGCGCAGGCGAACCCCTGCATCTGTGAGTTTCAAGCCGCGCCCGTCCTTGCTGAACAGGCTCACGCCCAAGTGTTCTTCCAACACTTTCAGCTGCCGGCTGACCGCGCCATGAGTGACGTGCAGTTGTTCCGCCGCCTGACTGACGCTGTTCAGGCGGGCAGTGGCTTCGAAGGCGCGCAAGGCGTTCAGCGGGGGCAGGTCTCGGCTCATGGGATCTGTGAGTTTTTCTGACAGGTTGCGGCGATCTTATCGGTTTTCATCGGCTTTGGCGCTGGTTAAAGTGTGTTCACTGCCTTAACGGCTCACCCTATTCGTCACCTTGGAGGTTCCCATGTCCCAGACAGAGACCCAATATCGCAATGGCCCGGACGATCGCGGCATGTTCGGCGCGTTCGGCGGCCGTTACGTCGCTGAAACCCTGATGCCACTGATTCTTGACCTGAACCGCGAATACGAAGCGGCGAAGGAAGATCCTGCGTTCCTCAAGGAACTGGCCTACTTCCAGCGCGACTACGTCGGACGTCCAAGCCCGCTGTATTTCGCCGAGCGTCTGACTGAGCACTGCGGCGGCGCAAAGATTTACCTGAAGCGCGAAGAGCTGAACCACACCGGCGCGCACAAGATCAACAATTGCATCGGCCAGATCCTGCTGGCGCGTCGCATGGGCAAGAAACGCATCATCGCCGAGACCGGCGCGGGCATGCACGGCGTGGCTACTGCCACTGTCGCTGCGCGTTTCGGCCTGGAATGCGTGATCTACATGGGCACCACCGACATCGAACGCCAACAGGCGAACGTTTTCCGCATGAAGCTGCTCGGCGCCACCGTGATTCCCGTCGTGGCTGGCACCGGCACCCTGAAAGACGCGATGAACGAAGCGCTGCGCGACTGGGTGACCAACGTGGACAGCACCTTCTACCTGATCGGCACGGTGGCCGGTCCGCATCCTTACCCTGCGATGGTTCGTGACTTCCAGGCCGTCATCGGCAAGGAAACCCGCGTGCAGCTGCAAGAACAGGAAGGCCGCCTGCCGGACAGCCTGGTCGCGTGCATCGGCGGTGGCTCCAACGCCATGGGCCTGTTCCACCCGTTCCTGGATGACACCAGCGTACGCATCATCGGTGTCGAGGCGGCCGGTCACGGCATCGAAACCGGCAAGCACGCAGCCAGCCTGAACGGCGGCGTGCCGGGCGTGCTGCACGGCAACCGCACTTTCCTGCTGCAGGACGACGATGGCCAGATCATCGACGCCCACTCGATCTCCGCAGGCCTGGATTACCCCGGCATCGGCCCTGAACATGCGTGGTTGCATGACATCGGTCGCGTCGAATACACCTCGGTCACCGACGACGAAGCCCTGGCCGCGTTCCACCAGTGCTGCCGTCTGGAAGGCATTATTCCTGCGCTGGAAAGTGCCCATGCCCTGGCCGAAGTGTTCAAACGCGCGCCGACGCTGCCAAAGGATCACTTGATGGTCGTCAACCTGTCCGGTCGCGGTGACAAGGACATGCAAACCGTGATGCACCACCTGGATCTGTCCCAGCAGGAGAAACATTGATGAGCCGCCTGCAAACCCGTTTTGCCGAGCTGAAAGAACAAGACCGCGCCGCCCTGGTGACCTTTATCACCGCAGGCGACCCGGCGTATGACACCTCGCTGGCGATCCTCAAGGGCCTGCCCAAAGCCGGTGCCGACGTGATCGAACTGGGCATGCCCTTCACCGATCCAATGGCCGACGGCCCGGCGATCCAGCTGGCGAACATCCGCGCCCTGGACGCCAAACAGAACCTGGCGAAAACCCTGCAAATGGTGCGCGAGTTCCGCGTCGAAGACAGCCACACGCCGCTGGTGCTGATGGGTTACTACAACCCGATTCACAACTACGGCGTCGAGCAGTTCATCGCTCAAGCCCGCGAGTCGGGCGTTGACGGCCTGATCGTGGTCGACCTGCCGCCAGAGCACAACAACGAACTGTGCGACCCTGCGCAGGATGCCGGTCTGGACTTCATCCGCCTGACCACCCCGACCACCGACGACAAGCGTCTGCCCACCGTGCTGAACGGCAGCTCGGGCTTCGTTTACTACGTGTCGGTCGCTGGCGTGACGGGTGCAGGCTCGGCCACCATCGAACACGTCAAGGAAGCCGTAGCGCGTCTGCGTCGTCACTCCGACCTGCCGATCAGCGTCGGTTTCGGGATTCGTACGCCAGAGCAGGCCGCAGCCATTGCTCGCGTGGCGGACGGCGTGGTGGTGGGTTCGGCACTGATCGATCACATTGCCAACGCGCAATCGCCTGATCAGGCAGTGACCAACGTGCTGAAGCTGTGCTCGGAGCTGTCTGAAGGCGTGCGTAAGGCCCGTGTAGCCTGAAGGTAAAGTTCCTGATACAGAGGAATCCGAGCGTTCGTTAGCAGACTAAGCAGTACAGCAAAGGGGTTCAGAACCTGATTCTGACCCCCTTTTTTTGACTGGAATTTGCTCAGGAGCGCGCTACATGAAAGTCTCGAATCGTTTGATCGCAGGGTTGGGCGTGCTGATGTTCAGCGCCAGTGCGCTGGTCCACGCAGCGCCGCCGGATCAGCGTGACGGCCACGACGACCACGGCCAGGGTCAGCAGCATCA
>CAURWS010000071.1:0-10586 GCA_963528485.1 uncultured Pseudomonas sp.
CGGTGATCATCGGCGCCATCATCACCCTGCCGATGGGCTATACCACCACCAAGGAATACGCCGAGCTTGAATGGCCGATCGCGATCCTTCTGGCCGTCGTCTGGATCACCTACGCGGCGGTGTTCTTCGGCACCATCGTCAAGCGCAAGACCAAGCACATCTATGTCGGCAACTGGTTCTACGGGGCCTTCATCGTGGTAACGGCGATGCTGCACATCGTCAACCACATGTCGCTGCCGGTGAGCCTGTTCAAGTCCTATTCGGCTTACTCGGGCGCCACCGACGCTATGATCCAGTGGTGGTACGGGCACAACGCCGTAGGCTTTTTCCTGACCACGGGCTTTCTCGGGATGATGTACTACTTCGTGCCGAAACAGGCCGAACGCCCGATTTATTCCTATCGTCTTTCCATCGTGCACTTCTGGGCGCTGATCACCCTGTACATCTGGGCCGGCCCTCACCATTTGCACTACACCGCCCTGCCCGATTGGGCACAATCGCTGGGCATGGTGATGTCGATCATCCTGCTGGCGCCGAGCTGGGGCGGCATGATCAACGGCATGATGACCCTCTCCGGCGCCTGGCATAAATTGCGCACCGACCCGATCCTGCGCTTCCTCGTGGTGTCGCTGGCCTTCTACGGCATGTCGACCTTCGAAGGGCCGATGATGGCGATCAAGACCGTCAACTCGCTCTCGCACTACACCGACTGGACCATCGGCCACGTTCACGCCGGCGCCCTGGGCTGGGTGGCGATGATTTCCATCGGCGCGGTGTACCACATGATTCCGCGCCTGTACGGCCGTCCGCAGATGCACAGCATCGGCCTGATCAACGCGCACTTCTGGCTGGCGACCATCGGCACCGTGCTGTACATCGCCTCGATGTGGGTCAACGGCATCACCCAGGGCCTGATGTGGCGCGCCATCAACGATGACGGCACCCTTACCTACTCCTTCGTCGAAGCGTTGCAGGCAAGCCATCCGGGCTACATCGTGCGCGCCCTTGGCGGGGCCTTCTTTGCCAGCGGCATGCTGTTGATGGCCTACAACGTGTTCCGTACCGTGCGTGCGTCGAACACCGAGCAGGCCGATGAAGCCGCCCAGATCGCTGTCGTGGGAGCGCACTGATGATCAAGCACGAAATGCTCGAAAAGAACATCGGCCTGCTGTCGATCTTCATGGTCATTGCAGTGGCCGTCGGCGGCCTGACGCAGATCGTTCCGCTGTTCTTCCAGGACGTCACCAACAAGCCGGTCGAGGGCATGAAGCCGCGTCCGGCGCTGGAAGTCGAAGGCCGCGACGTGTTCATCGCCAACGGCTGTGTGGGCTGTCACTCGCAGATGATCCGACCGTTCCGCGCCGAAACCGAACGCTACGGCCACTATTCGGTGGCGGGCGAAAGCGTCTGGGATCACCCCTTCCTGTGGGGCTCCAAACGCACCGGGCCGGACCTGGCCCGTGTCGGCGGGCGCTACTCCGACGACTGGCACCGCGCGCACCTGTACAACCCGCGCAACGTGGTGCCGGAGTCGATCATGCCGGCCTACCCCTTCCTGGTGGAAAACAAGCTCGACGGCAAGCTGACCGGTCGCAAGCTTGAAGTGTTGCGCAGCCTGGGCGTGCCCTACACCGACGACGACATCGCCAAGGCGGGAGACGCGGTCAAGGGCAAGACTGAAATGGATGCACTGGTGGCCTATCTGCAGGGCCTGGGCACCATCATCAAGAGCAAACGGTGATCGCCATGGATATCGGAATGATTCGAGGCCTGGGCACCGTCGTGGTGATGGTGGCCTTCATCGGTCTGGCGTTGTGGGTGTTCAGCCCGCGGCGCAAAGCCGAATTCGACGACGCGACCCTGCTGCCCTTTGCCGATGATCCCGAGGCCATCAAGCAGCTCGAGCAAGCGAAAGCTTCCAGGAGCAATAAGCAATGACTACGTTTTGGAGCCTGTACGTCACCGTACTCTCGCTGGGCACCATCTTCTGCCTGGCCTGGCTGCTGCTCGCGACCCGCAAGGGCCAGCGCGCCGACACCACCGACGAGACCGTCGGCCACTCGTTCGACGGCATCGAGGAGTACGACAACCCGCTGCCCAAGTGGTGGTTCATGCTGTTCGTCGGCACCATCATCTTCGCCCTCGGTTACCTGGCGCTGTACCCTGGCCTGGGCAACTGGACCGGTCTGCTGCCAGGCTACAGCTACGTCGACAACGACAAGCAGATCGCCTTCTCCGACGGCAAGACCGGCTGGACCGGCGTGCACGAATGGGAGAAGGAAATGGCCCGCTCGGACGCCCGTTTCGGTCCGATCTTCGCCAAATTCGCAGCGATGCCGATAGAAGAGGTCGCCAAGGACCCGCAAGCCCTGAAAATGGGCGGCCGCCTGTTCGCCTCCAACTGCTCGGTCTGCCACGGCTCCGACGCCAAGGGCGCCTACGGTTTCCCCAACCTGACCGACGCCGACTGGCGCTGGGGCGGCGAGCCGCAGACCATCAAGACCACCATCATGGGCGGCCGCCACGCGGTCATGCCGGCCTGGGGCGAAGTGGTCGGCGATCAAGGCGTGCGTGATGTGTCGGCCTACGTGCTGACCCAACTGGACGGCCGCAAGCTGCCCGAAGACGCCAAGGCCGACCCCGCCGCCGGCCAGAAAATCTTCGCCGCCAACTGCGTCGCCTGTCATGGCCCCGAAGGCAAAGGCACGCCAGCCATGGGCGCACCGAACCTGACCCACCCGGGCGCATTCATCTACGGCTCGAGCTTTGCGCAGCTGCAGCAGACCATCCGCTACGGGCGACAAGGCCAGATGCCGGCGCAGGAACTGTTGCAGGGCAACGACAAGGTGCATTTGCTGGCGGCGTATGTGTATAGCCTGTCCCATGGGGATAACAAGCAGGCGGATGGGCAGGAGTGAGGGGAGGAGACTTGGGCAGGACCTGATGCTGTTGGTTCTGCCCGGAGATCCGAATCGAGCGCGATTCGACGCTGTTGATTCTGCCTGGAGGACGTAGGAGCTGCCGGGGTGGCGTTCCACCTTGCTCGCGATCTGGCGCGCAGCGTCAGCAAAACCGGTGAACGCGGTCTGTCTGATGCAGCCGGAATGGCTGGATTTACGACTGCTTCACAGCCGATCGTCAGCAAGCTGGACGCCTACGCCCTCCGGGCAGAATCAGCAGCCGTCAGCCTCAACGCCAAAACGCCCCGACTAAAATCACAAGGGTATGATGAGCGGCAACACCTGACATTACGACCCCGACCGGCACGCACTGGCCGGGGCACATTCCCCCTCCGTGGGACGTTGCGATGAGCGAACAGATACCGGTGCACAACGTCACTCCGCCGACCAAGAAAGAGAGTGACACCGTTGACCTCTACGCCTCCCGGGAAAAGATCTACACCCGGGCGTTCACCGGTGTATACCGCAACCTGCGCATCGGCGGCGGGATCGTGCTGTTTGTGCTGTATTTCGGCACCGTCTGGCTCAATTGGGGCGGACATCAAGCCGTCTGGTGGAACCTGCCCGAGCGCAAGTTCTACATCTTCGGCGCCACCTTCTGGCCGCAGGATTTCATCCTGCTCTCGGGCATTTTGATCGTCGCCGCATTCGGCCTGTTCTTTATTACCGTGTTCGCCGGGCGCGTGTGGTGCGGCTATACCTGCCCGCAGAGCGTGTGGACGTGGATTTTCATGTGGTGCGAGAAGGTCACCGAGGGCGACCGCAATCAGCGCATGAAGCTGGACAAGGCGCCAATGGGCGCCAACAAACTCGTGCGCAAGTCCGTCAAACACGGCCTGTGGCTGCTGATCGGGCTGGTCACCGGGCTGACTTTTGTCGGCTACTTCTCGCCGATCCGTGAACTGACCGTGGACTTCTTCACCGGCCAGGCCGATGGCTGGTCGTACTTCTGGGTCGGGTTCTTCACCTTGGCCACGTACGGCAACGCGGGCTGGCTGCGCGAACAAGTGTGCATCTACATGTGCCCCTATGCGCGGTTTCAAAGCGTGATGTTCGACAAGGACACCCTCATCGTTTCCTACGACCCACGTCGCGGGGAGAAACGCGGCACGCGCAAAAAGGATGTGGACTACAAGGCTCAGGGCCTGGGTGACTGCATCGACTGCACCATGTGCGTCCAGGTCTGCCCCACCGGCATCGACATCCGCGACGGCCTGCAGATCGAGTGCATCGGCTGCGCGGCTTGCATCGACGCCTGCGACACCATCATGGACAAGATGGACTACCCTCGCGGCCTGATCAGCTACACCACCGAGCACAACCTCTCCGGCCAGGTCACCCACAAGCTGCGCCCCCGTTTGATCGGCTATGCCGTGGTGCTGTTGGTAATGATCGGCGTGCTGGCCGGGGCGTTTTTCATGCGCTCTCTGGTGGGCTTGGACGTCAGCAAGGACCGCGTGTTGTACCGCGAGAACGCCGAGGGGCGGATCGAAAACGTCTACAGCCTCAAAGTGATGAACAAGGACCAGAAGGACCACACCTATGTGCTCGACGCCACCGGCCTACCGGACCTGAAGCTGCAGGGCCGTCGCGAGATCAAGGTCGCCGCCGGCGAGATCTTCACCCTGCCGGTGGAACTGTCGGTCTCACCCGAGCAGCTGCCATCGAGCACCAACGAGATCCGTTTCATTTTGAAAGACATTGAAGACAGCGGCACCGGAGTCCAGGCCAAGAGCCGGTTCATCGGCCCCCACGTTCGTTGAGAGACGCAAGACATGACCGTAGCAACCGCCGCAAATCCTTGGTACAAGCACCTCTGGCCGTGGATCATCATCGCCATCCTGGCCTGCTCGGTCACCCTCACCCTGTCGATGGTGACCATTGCCGTGACCCATCCGGACAACCTGGTCAGCGACAACTATTACGAAGCGGGAAAAGGTATCAACCGCTCGCTGGACCGCGAACTGCTCGCGCAAACCCTGAAACTGCGCGCCAGCGTGACCCTGGATGACGTCACCGGCGAAGCGGACTTGCGCCTGACCGGCGACAGCCAGCCCGAAACCCTGGTGCTCAACCTGATCTCGCCCACGCAACCGGAAAAAGACCGCAAGATCGTCCTGGCCCGTAACCCGGCGCAACCGGGGCGGTATGTCGGGCAGATGAGCGACAGGGTCGAAGGGCGGCGTTTCGTCGAGCTGCTGGGGGTGGAGAACAGCCAGACCTGGCGCCTGTTCGAAGAAGAGTCCATCCGCCGCGACAAGGATCTGATTCTGGGCGACGAGCCGATTCAGGGTGCCGAAGCGCTGAAGAAGTGATGACGTGAACGTGCCAACGCCCTGTTTCCACTGCGCCCTGCCCGTGCCGCGCAGTGGGCGCTTTACCGCTGTCGTGCTGGGTGAAACCCGCGAATTCTGCTGCCCCGGCTGTCAGGCCGTGGCGCAGACCATCGTCCAGGGCGGGCTGGAAAGCTACTACAGCCATCGCAGTGAAGCCTCGACCAATCCTCAGACGTTACCTACACAACTGATCGACGAACAGGCGCTGTACGACCGCCCCGACGTGCAGGCGCCGTTCGTGCGTCATGACGCACAGCTGGCCGAGACCACCCTGCTGATCGAAGGCATCAGTTGCGCCGCCTGTGGCTGGTTGATCGAACGTCACTTGCGCACCCTCCCCGCTGTTGCCGAAGCGCGCCTGAACCTGTCCAACCATCGCCTGCACCTGCGCTGGAACGACAGCGAGCTGGCCCTGAGTCAGGTGTTGAACGAGATTCGCCACATCGGTTACGCGGCGCATCCTTATCAAGCCGATCAGGCCACCGAGCAACTGGCCCAGGAAAACCGCCGCAGCCTGCGCCAGCTGGGCGTCGCAGGGCTGCTGTGGTTTCAGGCGATGATGGCGACCATGGCCACCTGGCCAGAATTCAACATCGATCTGAGCCCCGAAATGCACACCATCCTGCGCTGGGTGGCGATGTTTCTGACGACCCCCATCGTGTTTTACAGCTGCGCGCCCTTCTTCAAAGGCGCGTTGCGCGACCTGCGCACGCGGCATCTGACGATGGATGTGTCCGTGTCGCTGGCCATCGGCATGGCCTATGTGGCGGGAATCTGGACCGCGATCACCGGCACCGGCGAGCTGTATTTCGACGCCGTGGGCATGTTTGCGCTGTTCCTCCTGGCCGGGCGTTATCTGGAGCGTCGCGCCCGGGAGCGCACCGCCGCTGCCACGGGGCAACTGGTCAATCTGTTGCCCGCATCTTGTTTGCGCCTCAATGAAGACGGCCAGAGCGAGCGCATTCTGCTGAGCGAGTTGCGCCTAGGCGATCGCGTTCTGGTGCCGCCCGGCGCGGTGTTGCCGGCGGACGGGCGCATCGTCTCAGGCCGGTCGAGCATCGATGAATCGCTGCTGACCGGGGAGTACCTGCCGCGACCGCGCCTCACGGGCGACGCGGTCACCGCCGGGACGCTGAACATCGAAAGCGCGCTGACGGTGGAAATCCTGGCGCTGGGCCACGACACGCGGTTGTCGGCCATCGTTCGTCTGCTCGACCGCGCGCAATCTGAAAAGCCCCCGGTGGCGCAGATGGCGGATCGTGCGGCCCAGTGGTTTCTGCTGATCTCGCTGGTGTGCGCCCTCGGCATCGGCTTGCTGTGGTGGCAACTGGACCCGCAGCGGGCGTTCTGGATCGTGCTGGCGATGTTGGTGGCCACCTGCCCTTGCGCGCTGTCGCTGGCCACGCCCACGGCGCTGACCACGGCCACCGGCACCCTGCATGGTCTGGGTCTGTTACTGACCCGAGGCCACGTGCTGGAAGGCCTTAACCAGATCGACACGGTGATTTTCGACAAGACCGGCACCCTCACCGAAGGCCGCCTGACCCTCAAGGCGATTCGCAGCCTGGGAACATTGAGCAGCGACGACTGTTTGTGTCTGGCCGCCGCGCTGGAAAACCACTCGGAGCACCCCATCGCCCGCGCCTTTGGCAGCACGCCGCTGACTGCCGAGCAGGTCATCACCACGCCGGGGTCGGGGCTTGAAGGTCAGGTTGAGGGGCGCCGTTTGCGCATTGGCGAACCGGGTTTTGTCTGCGCACTCAGTGCCAGCCAGGTGCCGACGATGCCTGATGAGCCGGGGCAATGGCTGTTGCTCGGCGATGACAAGCAACTGCTGGCCTGGCTGGTGCTGGATGACCGGCTGCGCGACGACGCGGCGCTGTTGATCGACGCCTGCAAGCAACGCGGCTGGAAGACCTTGCTGCTGTCAGGCGACAGCTCGCCGATGGTCGGCACTGTCGCCGCGCAGCTGAAGATTGACGAGGTGCAAGGCAGCCTGCGCCCGGATGACAAGCTGCAGATTCTGCAGCAACTGCGCGAACAGGGCCGCAAGGTGTTGATGATCGGCGACGGGGTCAACGACGTGCCGGTGCTGGCGGCGGCCGACATCAGCGTGGCGATGGGCTCGGCGACGGATCTGGCCAAGACCAGCGCCGACGCCGTGCTGTTGTCCAACCGTTTGCAGGCGCTGGTGCAGGCTTTTGCCCTCGCCCGCCGCACCCGGCGCATCATCATCGAGAATCTGCTCTGGGCCGGGCTGTACAATGGCCTCATGCTGCCGTTTGCCGCACTCGGCTGGATCACACCGCTGTGGGCGGCGGCAGGCATGTCGGTGAGTTCGCTGATCGTGGTGCTCAACGCCTTGCGCCTGACCCGCAGCACCACGCGCGACACCCCATCCACACCGGTCGGCGCCGCTCGCCCACTGGCCACATAACCGATTCCGGAGGCTCGATGCCCGCGCTTTACATCATGATTCCGGTGGCCCTGCTGATCGTCGCCGTGGCGATCTATGTGTTCTTCTGGGCCGTGGACAGCGGCCAGTACGACGACATGGACGGCCCGGCGCACAGCATTCTGTTCGACGATCAGGACCCCAGCCACAAGGCTGGCGTGGACGAGGCGTCGGGCAAACCCGCAGATCCGGCCAAGGACAAAAAGCGGCCCCATGCCTGACCTCCTCCCCCAACTGCTTTCCGCGCTGATCCTCGGCCTGCTCGGCGGCGGCCATTGCCTGGGCATGTGCGGCGGGCTGATGGGCGCGCTGACGCTGGCCATTCCCAAGGAGCAACGCAGCCGACGCTTTCGCCTGCTGCTGGCCTACAACCTGGGGCGCATTTTCAGCTATGCCTGCGCCGGTTTGCTGATCGGCCTGGCCGGCTGGGCCGTGGCCAACAGTCCGGGGGCGATGGTGTTACGGGTCATTGCTGCAGTCCTGCTGATGTGTATGGGGTTGTATCTGGCGGGATGGTGGAGCGGCCTGACACGCATCGAAGGCCTGGGACGCTGGCTGTGGCGTTACATTCAGCCGGTTGCCAGCCGCATGCTGCCGGTGTCGAGCCTGCCTCGGGCTGTGTTGCTCGGCGCGCTGTGGGGCTGGCTGCCGTGCGGTCTGGTTTACAGCACCTTGCTGTGGTCGGCCAGTCAGGGCAATGCCCTTTACAGCGCGCTGCTGATGCTAGCCTTTGGTCTTGGCACCTGGCCCGTGTTGCTGGCGACCGGCCTTGCGGCTGAGCGCACCACGGCCTTGCTGCGCAAACGTGGCGTGCGCGTGGCGGGTGGTTTGCTGGTGATGCTGTTTGGCCTGTGGACCCTGCCCGGCCCCCACCAGCATTGGCTAATGGGGCACTGATCACCCCGGCCACAACGGTGAAACATCTCCTTAAACTCCCCCGCCGCCACCGGTCTGTACGGCAATTGCCGATTCAAGTGCACATCCGTACACTGCGCAACCTTTTGTTACCGGGTGGTCTTCATGCTGTTCGTCCTGCGTATGTTGCTGATGACGGTGCACTTCATCGTTGCGGGTTTTCTGGGTCTGGTGCTGGCTCTGTGCCGCCCGTTCAACCCCGACAACAGCCGCCTGTGCGCGCGCCTCTACGCACTGCCTGCGATGTGGATTCTGCGCCTGCGCCTGAACGCCGAAATGGGCGCGCACTTCGATCGCATGCGCCCATGCGTGATCGTCGCCAACCACCAGTCCAACTACGACCTGTTCGTCCTCGGCAACATCGTGCCGCCGCGCACGGTGTGCATCGGCAAGAAGAGCCTCAAATGGGTACCCTTTTTTGGTCAGTTGTTCTGGCTGGCGGGTAACGTGCTGATCGATCGTGGCAACCCGCTGCGGGCGCGCCTGTCCATTCGCCAGACCACTGAGACCCTGCAGCATAAAGACACCTCGATCTGGGTCTTCCCGGAAGGTACGCGCAATCAGGGCAAGGGCCTGCTACCGTTCAAGCGCGGTGCGTTCCAGATGGCCATCGACGCGGGCGTGCCCATCGTGCCGGTGTGCGTAAGCACTTACGTGCGCGACATGCGTCTGGGCCAGTGGGACAGCGGCCAGGTGATGATTCGCTCGCTGCCGGCCCTGCCAACCACAGGCCTCTGCGCCGATGACATCCCTGACCTGATCGCCCGTTGCCACAGCCAGATGCAGGCCTGCATCGAGCAAATGGACGCGCAACTGCATGCGCCCAGGGTCATTGCCCAAACCGCGGCTGAACAGCTCGCGCAAAACCCACGAACTCCTTGAATTTCGCCGACTCTGAGTAGGGACATCACGCTAAGCTGCCTGGCAGTCCACACCAAAAGAAGAAGCGAATACCATGGGCCGAGTCGTTGCTGCCGCGGTTTACAGCGCCGGGAAAAAAGTCACCAACATCACCCTCGACGAAGGGGCGGCCTGGGCCGCAAAGCCTGGGCATTTCGTCTGGATCGGCCTTGAGCAGCCCAGTGCTCAAGAGCTGGCCACCCTGCAAAAACAATTCTGCCTGCATGAACTGGCCATCGAAGATGCGCTGGAGGTGCACAGCCGACCGAAGCTGGAAACCTTTGGCGACGCGCTGTTCATCGTCACCTACGCGCCGATTCGCGAGAACGGCAAGCTGATCTTCATCGAGACGCACATCTTTGCGGGCAAGGGCTACATCATCACCTCGCGCAATGGCGACTCCAAATCCTACGGCCTGGTGCGTCAGCGTTGCGAAGCGCGGCCCCTGCTGCTGGAGCACGGCGAGGATTTCGTACTCTATGCGCTGCTGGATTTCGTCACCGAGAACTACCAGCCGGTCACAGAGGCCATCCATTGCGAGCTCGAAGAGCTGGAACACAGCGTCCTGAGCACCGAACTCAACGAAGCCGACATCCATCGCATTCACAGCCTGCGTCGCGATCTGCTGCGATTGCGACGTTATGTGGCGCCGATGGTGGAGATTGGCGAGGAGCTGCAGAAGCTAAGCTTTCCCTTCATCGACAAGAACATGCGCCCCTACTTTCGCGACGTTGAAATCCATGTGAAGCGGCAGATGGAAGATTTGGCCAACCTGCGGGACATCGCCAGCCAGACCATTGAAATCGGCTTGCTGCTGGAGTCTTCACGGCAAAGCCTGACCCAGCGCAAGTTCGCGGCCTGGGCGGCGATTCTGGCGTTTCCGACAGCGATTGCCGGGATCTACGGGATGAACTTTCAGAACATGCCGGAGCTGAGCTGGCATTACGGCTATTACGCCGTGCTGGGGGTGATTCTGGGTGGCTGCGGAATCTTGTTTGCCAGCTTCAAGCGGTCGGGGTG
>CAURWS010000072.1:0-10571 GCA_963528485.1 uncultured Pseudomonas sp.
CGGTCTTGCTGTAGTAATCCAGACCACGCACCAGTTTCGGGTTGATCACGTAAGGAATGCCGGCCGCGTCCAGACGCGCCTTCAGGCCTTCGAAGTGAACCCGGGACTCGTCATCCAGGTAGTCGGCCAGCTTCGGCGCATCGACCAGCACGGCCTGGGTTTCAGGGTGCTTGGTGTCGAGCACGCGCAGCGGGTTGGTCTTCAGACGGCGCTGGCTGTCTTCGTCCAGTTGCTCGTGACGCGCCGAGAGGTACTCGACCAGCGCTTCACGGTAGCGGCCACGGGCTTCGCTGGTGCCCAGGCTGTTGAGTTCGAGCTTGACCGCGTTGCGGATGCCTAAAAGGCCCCACAGGCGCCAGGTCAGCACGATCAGCTCGGCGTCGATGTCCGGACCGTCGAGGTTGAAGACTTCGCAACCGATCTGGTGGAACTGGCGATAACGGCCCTTTTGCGGACGCTCGTGGCGGAACATCGGGCCGATGTACCAGAGTTTCTGCACCTGGCCACCGCCAGTAATGCCGTGTTCCAGCACCGCGCGCACGCAGGCCGCCGTGCCTTCAGGGCGCAGGGTCAGCGAGTCGCCGTTGCGGTCGGCGAAGGTGTACATCTCTTTCTCGACGATGTCGGTGACTTCGCCGATGGAGCGCTTGAACAGGTCGGTGAACTCGACGATCGGCATGCGGATCTGGCGATAACCATAGTTATCCAGCAGACCCGATACGGTGCCTTCGAAGTAGCGCCACAGCGGCGTCTGGTCCGGCAGGATGTCGTTCATGCCACGAATGGCTTGCAGGGACTTACTCACAAAAATTCCTTGGAAACTGGGTTAGCCGCGAACGATCAGCGCTGCGTCGGCCTGGACCTTTTCGGCCGCTTTCTCGCGGATCAGGCGTTCAAGCTCGTCCACAAGATTGTCATTGGTCAGCTTTTGCGACGGCTTGCCATCGATGTAGATCAGGTTCGGCGTGCCACCCGTGAGGCCGATATGGGCCTCCTTGGCTTCACCCGGACCGTTCACCACACAACCGATCACCGCCACATCCAGCGGGACCAGCAGGTCTTCAAGACGCCCTTCCAGTTCGTTCATGGTCTTGACCACATCGAAATTCTGCCGCGAGCAGCTCGGGCAGGCGATGAAGTTGATGCCACGGGAACGCAGGTGCAGCGACTTGAGGATGTCGTAGCCGACTTTCACTTCTTCAACAGGATCGGCGGCCAGCGAGATACGGATGGTATCGCCGATTCCTTCGGCCAGCAGCATACCTAGGCCGACGGCCGATTTCACTGTGCCTGAACGCAAACCACCGGCTTCGGTGATGCCCAGGTGCAATGGCTGGACGATTTCCTTGGCCAGCAAGCGATACGCTTCAACGGCCATGAACACATCGGAGGCCTTCACGCTGACCTTGAAGTCCTGGAAATTCAGGCGTTCGAGGTGCTCGACGTGGCGCAGGGCCGACTCCACCAGCGCAGCCGGGGTCGGTTCGCCGTACTTTTTCTGCAGGTCCTTCTCCAGGGAACCGGCGTTGACGCCGATGCGGATCGGGATACCGCGATCACGGGCCGCATCGACCACGGCACGCACACGGTCTTCGCGACCGATGTTGCCCGGGTTGATGCGCAGGCAATCGACGCCCAGCTCGGCCACGCGCAGCGCGATCCTGTAGTCGAAATGGATGTCGGCGACCAGTGGCACCTTGACCAGCTGCTTGATGCGGCCAAAGGCTTCGGCGGCGTCCATGTCAGGAACGGAGACGCGAACGATGTCCACGCCCGCCGCTTCCAGACGATTGATCTGGGCAACCGTGGCGGCGACATCGTTGGTGTCGCTGTTGGTCATGCTCTGTACCGCGATCGGCGCATCACCACCGACTGGCACCGAGCCGACCCAGATTTTGCGCGATACGCGACGTTTGATCGGAGATTCGCCGTGCATGTTATTGCCCCAGCTTCATGCGAGCCGTCTGGCCCGAGGTAAAGGGTGTGACGTCGACCGGCTGGCCGTTGTAGCTGACCTGCGCGGCACGGGCAACGCCCAGACGCACGGCCAGAGGCGGCTTGCCGCTGACGTCGACGCTGTCGTTGGCACGTTTGAGACCGCTTGTCAGCACCTTGCCGTTGGCGTCGGTGACTTGGAACCAGCAATCGGCCGTGAACTGGATCTGCACATGGCCGAAACCGGCTGGCACTGGCGCGGCTTCAGTCGACGCTGGCGTCTGGGCAGGCGCGGGCGCCGTGGCCGTGGTTGGAGTCGTCGGGGCTGGCGCGGTGTGCGCAGGTGCGGCTGGCGCAACCGGAGCGGTGGTGACTGGCGCGGGCGTGACAGGCGCTGCAGAAGTGGTCGATGCAGGCGCAGCAGGCTCGGCGTTGTTCAGTGGCAGCGGCGCGGTATTGCTCTGGCCCTGGGCGGCAGGCTGCTCTTCAGGCTCGTCCAGTGGGTGAATCTGGGTGGTGCCGTCGGCACTTTCGACTTCGACGTGTTCCATGCCCAGGCTGGTCGGCTCCTTGCCGCGCAGGGTCGACTGATCCTGCCACCAGACAAAGCCGCCGCCGATCAACGCGACCAGCAGCAACAGGCTGACGATGCGCAGAATGTTATGAGACAGACGCACAGGCTCTTCGATGCGACCCAGCGCATGCACGTTGCTGCCCTTGCCGTCGGTGCCGGTGTACTGGTCGAACTGGGCCACCAGCGCGGTCTGGTCCAGGCCCATGAGTTTGGCGTAGGCACGGATGTAGCCCCGGGCGAAGGTATGGCCCGGAAGCTTGTCAAAATCGCCCGATTCCACGTACCCCAGGGAGGTCACGGTGAGGTTCAGCCTCAAAGCCACATCTGGCAGCGTCCAGTTTTTACTCTCGCGAGCCTGGCGCAACGTTTCACCGGGGTTCGTGCGAGTGGCTGCTACAACTTCGGGATGCGCCGCTTTCATCATTGCTCCGACAGGTATTGCTGATATTCCGGCGTACCGGGATAGAGTCTTTTTAGTTGCAGGCCATAACTGGCTGCCTTGTTGCGATCGTCATAGATCTTCGCCAGCCGCGTGCCCAGCAGCAGGCTGCGGGCGTTCTGTTCGCTCAACTGGCTGAAACGGTCGTAAAAGTCACGCGCCGGCACATAATGCCTGTCTTCGTAAGACAACTCAGCCATTTCCAGCAATGCGCGTGGCTGTTGGCGATCCAGACGCAGCGCCTTGTCGAAATGCTCGCGCGCCACGTCACGGTTGCCCAGCATCAATGCCGTCATGCCCAGGTTTTCGAAAACCCGGGCACGTTCGGCGTAGAGATTATCATCGGCAGCCTGCTCGAAGCGTTCGTAAGCTTCCTTGTAGCGCTTCTGCTGGTAGAGAAAACTGCCGTAGTTGTTGAGGATGCGGGCGTCTTTGGAGCGCGCGGACAGCGCCTTGCGGTAGTACTGATCGGCCAGTTCAGGCTCGGCCTCGGCCTGAAAGACCAGCGCCAGCGCGGCGTTGGCGTCGGCATCGGAGCTGTCCAGTTCCAGCGCCTTTTTCAGCGGCGCCTTGGCACGCTCGGTCTGGCCTTGTTGCAGGTAGCCCAGGCCCAGTTGTACATAAGCCTGACGAGCCTCATCACGTCCCTTGCCGGTACTCAGCGGATTGACGTTGCCGGTGGACACACAACCCGCCAGCAACGTGGCAAAACACAGCAGCAGCGCAGCGCGCAGGGACATAGAGATCCTCTCAGTCAAATTCGCGGTCATTTGCGAGGCGCAAGGACTTCAGCCGCGAGCCGCAGCGACCTGAGCCCCTTCGGTCTCGGCACTGAGTTCACGTACAGCGATGTAGCGTTCGCTGCGGCGAGTGCGGTCCATTACCTGCCCGACCAACTGGCCGCAGGCAGCATCGATGTCCTCGCCGCGCGTGGTGCGCACGGTGACGTTAAAACCGGCCTGATGCAACAGATCCTGGAAACGACGGATCGCATTGTTGCTCGGACGCTCGTAACCCGAATGGGGGAACGGGTTGAACGGGATCAGGTTGATCTTGCACGGGGTGTCCTTGAGCAGCTCGATCATCTCGACGGCGTGTTCAGGACGGTCGTTGATGTCCTTGAGCAGCGTGTACTCAATGGTCAGGACACGCTTCTCGCCCAGCGCCGACATGTAGTTGCGGCAGGATTCGAGAAGCATCTTGAGCGGGTATTTCTTGTTGATCGGTACCAGCTGGTTGCGCAGCGCGTCGTTGGGCGCGTGCAGCGACAGGGCCAGGGAGACGTCGATGTGCTGAGCGAGCACGTCGATCATCGGTACCACGCCCGAGGTAGACAGGGTCACCCGGCGTTTGGAAATGCCATAGCCAAAATCGTCCATCATCAGACGCATGGCCGAAATGACATTGTCGAAGTTCAGCAATGGCTCGCCCATGCCCATCATCACCACGTTGGTGATGGCACGGTCGACGGTCGCCGGGACACTGCCGAAGGATTTGTTGGCAATCCACACCTGACCGATGACTTCGGCGGCGGTGAGGTTGCTGTTGAAGCCTTGCTTGCCGGTAGAGCAGAAACTGCAATCCAGCGCACAGCCCGCCTGGGAAGAGACACACAAGGTGCCGCGCTTGCCCTGGGGAATGTAGACGGTCTCGACGCAGCTGCCGGACGCCACGCGCACGACCCATTTACGGGTACCGTCGCTGGAAATGTCCTCGCTGACGACTTCAGGACCACGAATTTCGGCATGGCGCTCGAGCTTTGCGCGCAGCGCCTTGCCGACGTTCGTCATGGCTTCGAAATTATCGACGCCATAGTGGTGAATCCACTTCATGACCTGACCGGCGCGGAAGCGTTTCTCCCCGATGGACTCGAAGAATTTTTCCATTTCCGGCTGGGTCAGACCCAGCAGGTTGATTTTGCCAGTGGTATCAGTCATGGATTCACCCTCACTCGCAGCAGCCGCTTAGCGAGTGGTCACCTCGGTAGCAGCGAAGAAGTAAGCGATTTCGCGAGCAGCAGCGGCTTCGGAGTCCGAACCGTGGACGGCGTTGGCGTCGATGGACTCGGCGAAGTCAGCACGGATGGTGCCGGCAGCAGCTTCTTTAGGGTTGGTAGCGCCCATCAGCTCACGGTTTTTCAGGATGGCGTTTTCGCCTTCCAGAACCTGAACGACAACCGGACCGGAAGTCATGAAAGCAACCAGGTCGCCGAAGAAACCACGGGCGCTGTGCTCAGCGTAGAAACCTTCGGCTTCGGCTTTGGACAGTTGCTTCAGTTTCGAAGCCACGACGCGCAGACCGGCTTTTTCGAAGCGGGTGGTGATCTCGCCGATTACGTTTTTAGCAACGGCATCAGGCTTGATGATCGAGAAAGTACGTTGAACAGCCATGGTGTAACTCCAGAAACGGTGATTATTGCGAAAAATTAAACCCGCGAATTATACGCGGGTTCTGGTGTATTGCCTAACGTGCAAAGATGATCAGTCTATTTCATCGGCCCAAAGGGTCTGGACCGCTTCCAGGACCTTTTCGCCAACCCGACCGGACGTGTCGTCGAAATCGGGCAGTTGCTGGATCATCTGTTGCAGTTTGACGAACCCTACCGAGTACGGATCGAGCCCCGGATGGGCCTCGGCCAGCTCTTCGGCAATGCGTTGTACGTCATTCCAACCGTAGCTCATGACAATCCCTCGGTCAGTGCGGCGCTTCGGCTGCATGGTTAAGCGAATATTTCGGGATCTCGACGGTCAGGTCTTCGGTGCCGACCTTGGCCTGACAGGCCAGGCGCGAAGTCGCTTCCAGACCCCACGCACGATCAAGGTAGTCCTCTTCCAGCTCGTCGGCCTCCTCCAGCGAGTTGAAACCCTCGCGAATGATGCAGTGACAGGTGGTGCAGGCGCAGACGCCGCCGCAGGCGCTTTCCATCTCGATGTGGTGCTCGTGGGCCAGTTCCAGGATCGATGTGCCTGGCTTAGCCTCGACCACCAACCCGTCCGGGCAGAAGTCCTTGTGGGGCAGAAAAATCACCTGCGGCATCAGTTATTCCTCAATCTCATTCAGGTTGCGCCCTGACAGAGCGGCTTTCACCGTCGAGTCAAGACGACGGGCGGCGAACGCGTCGGTCACCTGCGACAGACGCTTGGTCTGCTGCTCGATGGCCCCACCGTCGGTGCCCTTGATCAATTCACGGAGTTCGTCGAGCTGCAGGTCGATGACCATGCGCTCTTCGGCGTCGAGCAAACGCTCGCCATCGGCCTGCAACGCACCTTCAACGGCTTCGATCAGACGCTGGGCGTCGACCTGCTGCTCACGCAGCACGCGGGCGACCTTGTCGTCGCCGGCGTACTGGAACGAATCCTTGAGCATGCGGGTGATTTCGCCGTCGGTCAGGCCATAGGAAGGCTTGACCTGAATGCTCGATTCCACGCCAGACGCCAGCTCGCGGGCGGAAACGCTCAGCAGGCCATCGGCATCGACCTGGAAGGTCACACGAATCTTCGCGGCGCCTGCGACCATCGCGGGGATGCCACGCAGGTCGAAACGCGCCAGCGAGCGGCAGTCGCTGATCAGTTCACGCTCGCCTTGCAGCACGTGAATCATCATCGCCGACTGGCCATCTTTATAGGTGGTGAATTCCTGCGCGCGGGCCACTGGAATCGTGGTGTTGCGCGGGATGACCTTTTCCATCAGGCCGCCCATGGTCTCAAGACCCAGCGACAGCGGAATCACATCCAGCAGCAACAGTTCGCCGCCGTCACGCTTGTTGCCCGCCAGGGTGTCGGCCTGGATCGCTGCACCAATGGCAACCACTTGATCCGGGTCGATGTCGGTCAGGGGCTGACGGCCGAACAGCTCGGCAACGGCGTCGCGTACACGTGGTACGCGGGTCGAACCGCCGACCATGACCACTGCTTCCACTTCTTCCAGCTCGATGCCGCAGTCACGCACGGCGCGACGGCAGGCCTTGAGGCTGCGGGCGATCATCGGTTCGATCAGCGCATCGAAAGCCGCGCGGGTCAGCGCGCCCTTCCAGTTGCCATGCACGACTTCGACCGAATCAGTATCAGTCAAGGCTTCCTTGGCAGCACATGCAGTTTGCATCAGGCTGCGCTGGGCAGCCGGGTCGAGATCGTCCGACAGACCGGCTTCGGTGATGATCCAGCTGGCGATGGCGTGGTCGAAATCGTCACCGCCCAGGGCGCTGTCGCCGCCGGTGGCCATGACTTCGAAGACACCGCCTGTCAGGCGCAGAATAGAGATGTCGAACGTGCCGCCGCCCAGGTCGTAAATGGCCACGACGCCTTCAGCGTTCTGGTCCAGACCATAGGCCACTGCCGCGGCAGTCGGCTCGTTGAGCAAGCGCAGCACGGTCAGGCCCGCGAGCTTGGCGGCATCCTTGGTGGCTTGACGCTGAGCGTCGTCGAAGTACGCAGGCACCGTGATGACCGCACCCACCAGATCACCGCCCAAGGTCGCTTCAGCGCGCTGACGCAGGACCTTGAGAATGTCGGCGGAGACTTCAACCGGGCTTTTCGCGCCCTGAACGGTCTCGATGAACGGCATGTGCGACTCGCCGCCGATGAAACGGTAAGGCAGTTGATCACCCAAGTGCTTCACGTCGGAAATGCCACGCCCCATGAGGCGCTTGACCGAAATGATGGTGTTCAGCGGGTCGGTCGCGGCGGCGTCCTTGGCGGACTGGCCGACTTCGACGCGATCGGCGTGATAACGCACCGCCGACGGCAGAATGACTTGGCCATTGGCATCGGGCAGTGGCTCACTGATGCCGCTGCGCAGGGCTGCGACCAACGAGTTGGTGGTGCCGAGATCGATCCCGACGGCCAGACGACGCTGATGAGGTTTTGGACTTTGGCCGGGTTCGGCGATCTGCAGTAGAGCCATTGCTGTTCTGATATCACTGGCGCGCCGCCCAGGGGCGACGCGGGGTTAATCGTCGAGGCGCTCTTCCAGCTGGCGCACTTCGTAGGAGAGCTTGTCGAGGAACTGCATGCGGCGCATCAGGCGTTCGGCCTGCTCACGCTGTGCAGCATCATCCCAACAGGCCGCGAAGCTTTCGTTCAGTTCTTCCTGAGCCGCCTTGAGCCGACGCTTGAACGTTGCGACGCCGTCCAGATCCGCTTCATCCTGCAGATCCTCGAGCTCCTCGCGCCATTGCATCTGCTGCATCAGGAAGTCGGGATCATGCACCGTGACCTCAAGGGGAACTTCACCCCTGAGCGCCAGCAGGTAACGCGCACGCTTGGGCGCGTTTTTCAGCGTCTGGTAGGCATCGTTCAGGCTCGCCGAGCGCTCCAGCGCAACACGTTGCTCACGCTCGGAAGCGTCAGCGAAACGGTCGGGGTGCACGCTACGGGCAAGCTCGCGATACCGCGTGGCCAACAGGTCGAGATCCAGACGGAAACCCGGCTGCAGGTCGAACAGAGCGAAATGACAAGGAGTACCCACGATAAGCCTCAGACGTTGAAGCTTTCGCCGCAGCCACATTCACCGCGCGAGTTTGGGTTGTTGAACTTGAAGCCTTCGTTCAACCCTTCCTTGACGAAATCAAGCTCGGTGCCGTCGAGGTAGACCAGGCTCTTGGGATCGATGATCACCTTGACGCCATGGTGCTCGAACACTGTGTCTTCGCTGTCTGGCGCATCGACGAACTCGAGTACGTACGCCAGGCCAGAGCAACCTGTGGTCCGAACACCCAGGCGGATGCCATCACCCTTGCCGCGCCCTTCGAGGGAACGACGCACGTGGTTGGCGGCAGCTTCGGTCATGCTGATAGCCATCGTGACTCCTTACTTGCAAGCGGGATGAAGACTGCTCAGAGCAGGCCTTTCTTCTGCTTGTAGTCGCGAACGGCGGCCTTGATGGCGTCTTCGGCGAGCACGGAGCAGTGGATTTTCACCGGCGGCAGGGCCAGTTCTTCGGCCAGTTGGGTGTTCTTGATGGTTTCTGCCTCGTCCAGTGTCTTGCCCTTCATCCACTCGGTGGCCAGGGAGCTGGAAGCGATGGCAGAGCCGCAGCCGTAGGTCTTGAACTTGGCGTCTTCGATGATGCCTTGCTCGTTGACCTTGATCTGCAGGCGCATGACGTCGCCGCACGCCGGAGCGCCGACCATGCCGGTGCCGACATCAGGATCTTCCGCGTTCATCTTGCCGACGTTGCGGGGGTTCTCGTAGTGGTCGATGACCTTTTCGCTGTAAGCCATGATTCGTTCCTCATCAGATACGTCTGTCGCTCTCGCGACGCTTCAAAAACCCGGTTTTCAAAGCGCCGCATTCATGTGGCGACTTGAAATTAGTGTGCGGCCCACTCGATTTTCGAGATGTCGACGCCGTCCTTGAACATGTCCCACAGCGGCGACAGAGCGCGCAGCTTGGTCACGGCTTCGCAGACTTTCTGCGCGGCCCAGTCGATTTCTTCTTCGGTGGTGAAACGGCCGAACGTGAAACGGATCGAGCTGTGTGCCAGTTCGTCGTTGCGGCCCAGGGCGCGCAATACGTACGAAGGCTCGAGGGATGCCGAGGTGCATGCCGAACCGGACGACACCGCGAGGTCCTTGAGCGCCATGATCAGCGACTCGCCTTCGACGTAGTTGAAGCTCAGGTTCAGGTTGTGCGGAACGCGGGCAGTCAGGCTGCCGTTGACGTACAGCTCTTCCAGGTGCTCGACCTGCTTGAAGAAACGATCACTGAGTGCCTTGATGCGCGCGTTTTCAGCGGCCATGTCTTCCTTGGCGATACGGAAGGCTTCGCCCATGCCGACGATCTGGTGGGTCGCCAGGGTGCCGGAACGCATGCCGCGCTCGTGACCGCCGCCGTGCATGGTGGCTTCGATGCGCACGCGAGGCTTGCGGCTGACGTACAGCGCGCCGATGCCTTTCGGACCGTAGGTCTTGTGGGCGGAGAAGGACATCATGTCGACTTTAAGCTTCGACAGGTCGATGTCGACCTTGCCGGTGGACTGAGCGGCGTCGACATGGAACAGCACGCCGCGCGAACGGGTCAGTTCGCCAATGGCAGCGATGTCGTTGACGGTGCCGATTTCGTTGTTGACGTGCATGATCGAGACCAGAATGGTGTCGTCACGCAGTACAGCTTCGATCATGGCCGGCGTGATCAGACCGTCGGTGGTCGGCTCCAGGTAGGTGACTTCGAAACCTTCGCGCTCCAGTTGGCGCATGGTGTCGAGGACCGCCTTGTGTTCGATCTTGCTGGTGATCAGGTGCTTGCCTTTGGTGGCGTAGAAGTGCGCCGCGCCTTTGATCGCCAGGTTGTCGGATTCGGTGGCACCGGAGGTCCAGACGATTTCACGCGGGTCGGCGTTGACCAGATCGGCCACCTGACGACGGGCGTTCTCGACCGCTTCTTCGGCTTTCCAGCCAAAGACGTGGGAGCGCGAGGCCGGGTTACCGAAGTTGCCATCAACCAGCAGGCAATCGCTCATTTTCTGCGCAACACGCGGGTCGACCGGGGTCGTCGCGGAATAATCGAGGTAAATCGGCAATCTCATTGAATATCTCCTATCGGGCAGGCGCGCCGCGCGTTCATCTGCGTTCACTCAACGGCGGATGTTTCAATCTTGTCCAGAATCTGTGTCTTGGTGTTGCAA